>JANMLV010000301.1:0-19391 GCA_031372705.1 Bacteroidota bacterium
ATTCTGATTTTGCGAACGTGTTTCGTCGCAGGTTACGCGCAACTCCCCTGCTGCACTCAGTTGATGCGCAAGTTTTTCGATAAGTATTTTTTTCTGATCCTCGGATAATAAATTTGAATCGGCAATAGTAAAATATAATTCCACTTTTGATGAAACTTTATTTACATGCTGTCCCCCTTTGCCACTGCTAAGTGATGCCTTAAAAGTTAATTCAGGCAGTAAATCAGGAAAAATTTGAATTGCTTCCATTAGCCGCGCATTTTATCTAACAAATCACTTAACTTTTTAGCATCGGATGTTGAAAGATTCGCTATCATATTATCCAGATTATCGATATCCTTGTCGATAGCTTCGAGTAATTGCACACCTTTGTTCGACAATACAACATCTACCTGACGTTTATCTGTTTTGCATTGTTTGCGTTTTACCAGGCCCTTAACATCTAATTTATCTACCAAACGCGAAGCATTACTTTGCTTATCTAACATGCGTTCAATTAATAAATTTACACTTGCAGGATTCGGATATTGTCCTCGTAAAATACGCAATAAATTATATTGCTGAGGCGACAAGTCGTACTTTTTAAAAAAATGAATTTGCCTGATATTCAACCAACTTCCCGTGAACATTAAATTTACTAATAACTTATGATATTCATCTTTAAACTTTGGCTGCTTAATTTCCTCTTCTAGTTTCATAATTTGGGCTTATGTGTGTGTGTAGATATTCGTTACTTATAGATAGGCTTATTGTTTAACGATTTGCTTGGTTATTTTATTGGAATTTGATTCAACCATTACAAAATAATTCCCTGCAGCAAAATTTGCAATTTCATTTACTACAATGACTGTTTGCAGTTCGTCAATTTGATAGATGTTATTAAACATTAATTCTCCATTCAAATTAAAAATGCGCACTGCAACCGGTCCGGTTGAATTGCCAATACTGATATTTATTTTATCGCTGGTTGGAGATGGGAATATTTCCATAGTTGACAATTCACCTTCTTTATGCATTGGCGTATAAAAATCTAATATTGTGGAGCGATCTGTCCATCCTCCATCGCATTTTCCTGTTACATAAGCCACATAGTGCGCTCCCGGAACCAATCCACCAATAATCAGCACGGAGTCTTGCGTTGTAATTTTATATTCTGTACCGGGGCCATCTACGCGCTTCATATAAAATTTATATTTCTGGGCACCATAAAGCCAATCCCATCCAATAGTTACAGAGTTTGGGGTGATATAATAAATTGAAGTGTGTTGCGGTGGGTCACATTGTTGTGGTTGACCATAAAATGCATAAACTACACCTTCTCTGTTGATGTCATTAGAATATTCATCACCTGAAACAATAATATCATCATAACCATCGCCATTAATATCGCCGGCGTTGGCCAAATTAGTTCCAATCACATTGGTGCTGTCTAATCCTTTAAATGTCCATGTTGGTATGCGTTGAGGTCCTTTTGGGCCACCCAAATATAATTCTGCTTTACCTGCATTTACCAAATCGCCGTTGTCGTAATATTTAGAACCAACCAATAAATCATCATAGCCATCGTGGTTAACATCTCCTGCATCATTTACATTAAATGCAAATCGTTCATCGTATTGTGTGCCGTTTGCAGCCCAGCCAATTTCAGTTTGCAAACCGCCTTCGCTGCCATAATGCACACCTAATTGCCCTGATTGATAAACGCCATTGGCATCAAAACGCGGTGAGCCAACCACTACATCAGCAAATCCATCACCATTTAAATCACCGGCAGATGAAAGGTTAACGGCAAAAAACGAAGTATCCATCGCGCCGCCGGCAACCATAAAATCCGGAATGCCATCTGGGCCCGTTGCACCGCCATGAAAAGTGCACAGCATGCCATCGCCAATCAAAAATATATAACCGCCAATATGTAAATCGTTATAACCATCGCCGTTTACATCGCCGGCTCTATCCATAGAAACACCAAGGTTTGCGTCTTCTACAATGCCAACACAACTCATAAACGGCGTTGGATTTATGCCTGCCGCATTACCATTAAATATCCAAAATTTACCTGCTTTATTGCCTGAATCACCTAAAACCTCATCATCGTCCCAACCATGGGCACCAACGCAAATTTCATCATAACCGTCATCGTTTAGGTCACCGGCAAATACAACTGCTTCGCCCAATTTTGCACCTTTTCTATTACCGCGCATGGTCCAAACAGGTGTTGTTGAGGGACCATCGGGGCCGCCTAAATACAGGTAGGCTTTGCCTTCATTAGTTCTAGTCTCAAAATATTCATGGGAACCTATTAGAACATCAGCAAAGCCATCGTTATTTACATCACCTTTAATAGAAACACATCTACCGAACCCGGAGCTGTCGTGTTCGCCATATTGCACCCAATCAGGTTCTATCGACAAGCCTGTTGGCGACCCAAAATAGATAAAAACTGCTCCTTCACCTATAAAATCGTGCTCGTATGAAGGCGCTCCAACTATAACATCATCATAACCATCCCCATTAACATCTCCACCGCCATCAACCCAAAAACCGAATTCACTGTCGGCATCGTTTCCCTCTACCATCCAGTCGTAATCCGCAGATACCGGCGGAACAATTAATGCCATAAAAAGCACAGCAGTGCTGATTATGAGAGCAGGTTTAAGTAGTCTTTTTATCATGTTAAAACAAATATCACATTAAAGGTAAAGCGAATTTATGCCTATTCCAAAATGATTTTTGTCAATTGTTGACGAACTAGGCAGTGTTTAAAATTTCAATACCAACCCTGCGTTCCAGTTTACACCTGCTTGAGGATAATAACCCATCAGCTGAGCCGGGGCAAAATCATAAATATATTGATATACCCATGCGTTACTTTCATATGATAAATTAGTAACATTTTGCACATTTATTGTAAAATCTAAAGCAGGAATTAATTTACTCGCATAATGAAACCGAAGTCCTGCATCGTGCACCAAATAAGTATCCAGTGAACGTAAATCATCACCTGTATTATCTGCAAACTGTTTACCTACATATTTTGATGTGAAATTTACTGTTAATGCATACTGATGATTACTTACAGTAGTTTTATCAAAAACAATGTATTTCAAATTATTATAACCAATCAAATTCGGTGAAAAAGAAATATCGGTATTTGTGTATGTGATAGGTGTTTGAGTTCCTGTGTCCCAATTATCGACAAATGCTGTAAAGGACGTAATCACATTTTTACTTAGGGTAGCATTTGCTTCCCATTGCAATTTGTTGAAAAATAATTTGCCCCAAGCTAATTCAATTCCGGTTCGATAACTTTCCGGGATATTGGTTCGCGAATATGCGCCAACATCATTTATTTCACCGGTTAAAACTAATTGATTTGCATAATACATCATATAATAGTTCACCATGAAATTCCATCCATTAAGTCTAATTCGTTCACCAATTTCTACATTATACAATTTCTCCGGCTCCGGTCTGCTTAAGGGTGATGATTGAACATAATCGTCGCGGTTTGGTTCCTTCGATGAAATACCTGTGAATATATACGTTTCAAACTGTTTATTGTGCAAAAATGTGATGCCTGCTTTCGGATTAAAAAACAGATGATTTACAGTTTGTTCAACTGAATTTCCAAATGCATCGAGTCCAACAAATTGATAGTTTACATTGCGCAATTGCAAATCTGCCAGCACATAAACAGCTTTGGTTTCATAAATTAATTGACTGAAAATATTAGCGTCTTTTTTAGTTGCATTATTGCGATACCACTCAAAATTATTGCCAAGTGTTGATGCAAATTCACTCCAAATTACTTCACCAAAATGGGTTCCGGAGTAGTTATAAAAGGCTGCGCCGATATTCCAATCAAAATTATTTTTGAGATACTTGTTATATTGAATAAAAAAACCGGCATACTTATTATCCAACCATTTTTGTGTAATTAAATCCGTATTAAAAACGGTGTCTACATTTACCACAACAGGCGCTACTCCGTAAGATTCCAGTGCTTGGTCATTTTCATATTGTTCATAATACCCGGAGCCTTTTGTATAATTTAATGTAAGTTTTAAATTACCCGTTTTTTTAAATATTATTTTATGATGCCACTGATAATGTGTTTGCACATAATTATCTGTTTGATTCTCATAAGTGTATGGATTATACGTTCGGTTTGTATCAATAATTTCGGCAGGAACGCCTCCCCAACTTTGGTAAGTTTGTTCTGTGCCTGAAAATATATTTATTATTGAAGTATAATTACCTGAAGTATAAGCACCGGTTAAAAAATAGGCATTTAAATCTGCGTAAGCTCTATCTATAAAACCATCGGAATACACATCAGAATATCTGCCTTCAAATGTCCATTTATTATTAATTAATCCGGTTCCGATGGCAATACTTTTTTTAGATAAATTAAATGAACCAACGGCACCCGATAAATGCACAAAAGGTGTTTTACTTAATTTGTTTGTATTAATATTAACGGCAGCACCAAAACTACTAATACCATTTGTTGATGTCCCTACACCGCGTTGAATTTGTATATCATCAACATTAGATGCAAAATCAGGTAAATCGACCCAATAAGTTTGTTGTGATTCTGCGTCATTATAGGGCACTCCATTAATGGTAATATTAACTCTGGTTGCATCGCTTCCTCTGATGCGCAAACCGGTGTATCCAACCCCGTTGCCTGCATCGGAAGTAACAACTGCAGATGGTGTTGACTCCAAAAGAAACGGCATATCCTCGCCAAAATTAATTTGGTTTAATGCCTCTCCTGTTATGTTGGTATATGTTACGGGTGCATTTGTTTGCACTCTTAATGATGTAATTTGAACCGGTGCAAACATGCTTGCTTTCGGCATCATTAAAATGGTTATAGAATCTGAATCTGTAGGCTTATCGGTATTAGTTTTCCAGTCTAAACCTATTCCACTTATTTCATAAGCAATATGTCGTGCTTCAGGTATTTCAGGTTCGGGCAAAACAATTTTAAATTGCCCGGTTGAATCTGAAAATGTTACCAAATTCGCTTTTGGAAAAACAACAGTAACATTTGCAATAGGCTGACCGTTTTCAAGATTAATAACAGTTCCAATTAACACATTTTGCGCATTGGTATGAGCAGTAATAAATAGCAGACAAATAACTGTAAGAAAAAATTTCATTGCAAAGGTTTTAATATTAAAACCTGCAAATGGAGCCTTTGCGGGCAGCAAAAAATAAAATTCCTCTATCCCTTTCCGGAATTACCCGGCCAGGTTCGATGGGTTTAATCTCAGTCGCAGGTTTTACCCTGCAACACCCCATGAGATAATAAAACAAAGGTATAACAAAAAATTAATACAATTGTTGCGTATTCTCTGAAATATGATGCATAACGGTCTGCAATCGTTGTTCAACAGACCCTTTAAGTTCAATAAATCGCAATTTATATTTCACCATATGCTCTTTGTACATTTGGTGCAGATGTTCTCTCCTATGCGGGTCTTCTCGCTGAGGGTCAGGTTGCCAAGGAAAGTCGGGCGCACATAAAAAATACATATCCGGCGATCGATCAACACAAGCATGGGTTAACCAATGTTCGGAGCGTTGAAATTTATCTTCACACCACAGTTTAACGGTTAGCAAATCGGTATCACAAATAAGAATATGCGGATTCATTGATTTGATGCGTTCTTCTTCACTCATTTGCAACATGGCAATACTCAATAAATCTTCATACTGATATTTTCGACCAAGAGCATCTATATATGGTCTTGCCATTTCATGCACATGGGGCACATTAAGTTTATTTGCCAATAAATGCACCAATGTTGATTTACCGCATGATTCGGGGCCTGTAAACACTATTTTGCGTATCATAAATTCGCTTTTAAGGTCTTCCTTTTGTTAATCCATGCCAACAATCCGGCAATGGCTATAACTGTAAATATAACATATTGTAGTGAACTTAAACACAAACCTTTCGAAAAAAATAATGGGATACAAATAATATCGCCGATTATCCAATAGACCCAATTTTCAATTTTCTTTTTTGCCATAAGTAACATCGCTACAAAAAATATTGCCGTGGTGCCGCCATCCCAAAATGGCACAGTTGAATCTGTATATTCGTTGAGCAGATAACCAAACAAACCGGCTAAAAAAACGGTCCCTAAAGCATAATATAAATTTTCGGCAGGTTCGTTAATACTTATTCGGGCTTTAGTATCATCATTTACAACTTCGTCCTGCTGCAAAGCAATGTTATCAATAGCTGAAGATGTTATGGTTGTTTTATGGATTGTTTTTCCACCATATTTCCAATAATACCAACCATACAATGAAACCGCAAAATAATAGGCATTGATGGCGGCGTCTGCATACAAATTAACTTCCAAACAAATATAAACGTAAAGCAAAACACTGACAATGCCGACAGGGTAAACCAAAATATTTTCCTTTCGAGCGAGCCATACACTCCATACGCCTGTTACCACTGCGACAATTTCCGGAATGGTCATTAACAAAAATGAATCATGTAAGCAGTCCTCTAATTGCATTAGGCTATAAAAAAACAAAGCTGCAACAAATGCTGCAGCTTTGGTAAAAGTTTATTTAAAACGTTATTAATTACCGCCAAATACTTCCTGTAATAAAGAGGTTACTTGGTGTTCAATATCAGTTCTGATTTTTACTTCTTCTTGTCCAAGTAATGTGAACAAGCCATCCAAACCTCTATTGGTTGCATAATCGGCAAGATCAGTTGTTACATCATCAGTAAAGGGTATAGTGTTATATAAATCGATAACGGCTTCCCAAGCTTGCTGCGCGCCAACTCCTTCTAATGAATTTTGAATATCAGGTTTAAAAGCGGTGTATAAATCAGAAAAAGTGCCTATTCTCAAATAGTTAGTAGCAGCTGTATCTGCACCATTTAAAATTGACATTGCATCATCAAAAGTGATACCTACAATGGCATCTTTAATAATCGGTGTTGCTTCATCGGCAGCATCTTCAGCAGCTCTGTTAAGCGAAACTACAAATTCATCCAGCAATAAATCACCACCGGGAATAACGCCAACAACATCTTCAACAAAACCGGCTTCCTCAGGAAATAATATTTTAATGTCCGGATTTTGGAAATATCCATCAAGTGCTGAACCATTAGTTACGGCAGTGTCTGTCCCTATAGTTAATGCTTCGCGCAATGCAGAGGCAACATCACCATCCGATAACAAGTCATCTAAATTGATGCTATCACAGGAAACAAAAAATGCTGAAGCCACAAAAGGAGTCAGAAATAAATAATGTATTTTTTTCATATAATGTCGATTTCGGGTACTAATATAGAAAATCATGCCATACTTTTACAATTCAAATAATAATATTTATATAAATACCGTTTTATCAGTCTAATTTTAAGCGGAAAAGTCAAAAATTTGTCCCTTTTTAGCTGCACACACGAAGTTAACTTTGTACTAATAAAATTTACTTTATGCAGCGAATAATCTTGTTTTCCTTACTAATCCTCAGTTTTATCGGAGCCTCACTCTTACAATCATGTCAACACGAGCCATTGGATTACCTAACCGATGACCCATATATTATTGACACCACTGGTGGCGGACCGGATACGATACTGACATCAAACTGCGACCCGGATACAGTTTATTTTGAAAACGATGTATTCCCGATACTTATTTCCAATTGTGCAATAAGTGGTTGTCACGATGCCATTACACATGAAGAAGGCATTAATTTAAGTTCTTACACAAAAGTGATGTCGAGTGGCATTATGAAGCCAAGCGACCCATACGACAGTGAATTTTTTGAAGTTGTTAATGAAACCGGAGAAGATCGAATGCCGCCTTCACCTTTGTTGCCACTTACTGACGAAGAAATTGCGCTTATTATTTTATGGCAAGAACAAGGTGCTTTAAATAATGCTTGCACCGACTGTGATACAACTACAGTAACTTTTTCAGGAACAATTCTTCCAATAATGGAAGCCTATTGCGTTGGTTGTCACGATGCTACTTCACCTTCAGGATCTATTTCATTAACTGCTTATTTAGGCACAGGTTCAAACGATGGCATTGTTGATGTAGCGCAAGATGGCAGGTTATTAGGCGCTATTCAAGGCACTTATGGCTATGAAGCAATGCCTCCCGGTACCACTATGTTACCTGATTGTTTAATTGATCAAATTCGCATTTGGTTAGAGGCCGGATATCCTGAATAAGAGTGATTTTTATCATTAAATTAGATAGTCACTAACTGCACGATTTCATATAATAATCGTTGTATGGTATAGAAAGAATAATAAATTATGAAAACAGGAATGAGATTGCCCATATTTGCCGGAACTGCAATATTAATTGCAATGCTTGTAGCTGCCGGATGTCAGCATAGTTCAACTATCGATTTAACAAACCCCACCGTAACGGTTGATTGTGATCCTGATACAGTATATTTTCAAAACGATGTTTATCCATTGCTAATTTCAAATTGCGCGAATGCCAATGGATGCCACAACGGAACAGGTGAAGAGGATGCGAATGATTTATCATCTTATGAAGCCATTATGAATAGCGATTACGTAGATCCCTTTAATGCAAATAATTCTAAATTGATAGAGGCAATAACAGGCGGTGCTGAAGAATTTATGCCACCATCACCTAACGAACCTTTATCTGCTACACAAATAGATTTATTAAAAAAATGGATCAACCAAGGTGCTAGAAATAATGCTTGCGAAGGTGGCGATTGTGATACTACAAATGTTACTTATTCAGGTGCTATTACCAATATTGTAAATACTTATTGCGTTGGATGTCACCAAGGTGGTTCTCCATCCGGAGGAATTAGCTTAACTTCGTACGCAGATGTAGCTGCAATAGCAGAAAATGGAAGCTTTTTAGGAACAGTGCAATTTGCCGCAGGATATGTAGCAATGCCATACGGTGGAAATATGTTGCCTGATTGTAAAATTGACCAAATCCGCATCTGGATTGAAAATGGATACCCAAATGATTAATAACAATAAAATTTTACTAATAGCTCTAGGTAGCTTATTAGTAACAGCAAGTTTTTTATCTTCATGTTATTACGATAATAGAGAAGAACTTTACGGTGCAACTGTGTGTGATACCTTAACGGTTACCTATGCAACATCCATATTACCAATGTTACAAGCCGAATGTTTAAGTTGCCACAGTGCAACTGCTGCAGATGGATTAGGCGGCGGCAATAATTTAGAGGGCTACGACAATGTAATGAATTTTGTTAACGCCGGTGACCCCAATGGCAGTGCTCTTTATGGTTCAATAGCCTGGATTACCGGTTACTCTTTTATGCCGAAAGCATCTCCACAAATTAGCGATTGCAATATTTCAAAAGTTGCTGCGTGGATTAATGCCGGAGCTTTAAATAACTAACTTAAATGTTAATACCTAATTTTAATTTATCTAAACTTGTTTGGATAAATTAAAATTTTTATATTTGCACCATAATGTCAAACAACAATCAACATAATATCTTAAAAACAGCAATTTAGTTCTAGTCAACAATAAATATATTTATTGAACCCGGACTATGTTCCGGGTTTTTTTATTAAAAAAATATGAACGAAAATATAAAATTCAACACAGGCAAATTAATGCCAAACAGCTCTGTCTAAAGGCTTTCAATAAGTAATTGTTAAAGCCCGGTCATTGCTGTCCGGGCTTTTTTATGCCCAAAATAAACTAATTTATCAACCGCGTGGGCAACAAATATTACACTTATGAAAACCTTAAAATTATTATTATTAGTAGCAATTACTTTTATAAAAAGAATTACCTACAAAACACTTTATTCAGTAGAAATTGCAGAAACATTAATTGAATTATTGCGCATTGCAAGATTGAGGAATACAAATAAACTAACTACCGCATTAATTACATTAATTGCCGGGAAATTAGTTGATGCCAATGTAAATTACATCACTGCTACTGCAATTGAATTAGTGAAATTAATTTATAAATATGAAGGCATTTATATCTTGATAAATATTGAGATTGCTATTGTATTGCTAATGAGCAAAATAGATGTGATTGTGATGAATAAGGTTGGTGCAATTACAACTGTTGTTATCAATGATATTGATGCGATGATTAGCTCAATAAATTCAAATATAGCAATAGTAACAAGCAGCAGCAACAACCGATTCAATTCAAGTCACAATAAAGTGCCGGAATGGTCCGATAAAGGGCGTATTTATTACTGTTAAGTTCCGTAAACATGTGTTTTTCGGAGAACTGTTGGATTATACACCACAGTTCTCTGTAAATACATGCCTAAAAAAACAATTTTGAATCATACATTTGTACATGCATTCAGGCGAAAAAACATCCTTTCTATCACGGATGTTAAATCCGATTATTAAACCCTTTGAACCGGTGTACAACAAGTATATTGGGAGGCATTTATACGCAATTTCAACCGTTTACCCGTATCCTATAAAAGTGCTCAGAATTACATTGCGCACAACGGGAGCCGTGGCATTGGGCTTGTTTGTGATGTATATTTTTATTCTGCTTGGCGTTTTTGGGTTGGTTCCCGGAAAGAGCGAATTACAAGCTGTTAATAATTATACTGCATCAGAAGTTTATTCGCAAGACAGCATCTTATTAGGCAAATATTTTATTCAAAACCGCACTAATGCCAATTTCGAAGATTTGCCTCCGCATTTAATAGCAGCATTAGTTGCTACCGAAGATGCCAGGTTCTATGAACATAAAGGCGTTGATTTTATCAGTTTTATTCGAGTGCTTATTCTTTCTATTATTTTGAATGATGATGCGGGAGGTGGGAGCACAATTACACAACAACTGGCTAAAAACCTGTATGACCGCGAAGATTATGGGCCCTTGAGCATGCCTGTTAATAAATTCAGGGAGATGATTATTGCGGGAAGACTAGAGGATGTTTACACCAAAGAAGAAATTCTAGCATTATATTTCAATACTGTTCCATTTGGTGAAGATTGCTATGGCATTGAAGCCGGTTCACTTCGGTTTTTTAATACAACACCAAATAATCTGAATATAGAGCAAAGTGCTGTATTAGTTGGTTTGTTAAAAGCAAACACCACTTATAATCCAAGGTTACATCCCGACAAATCTACAATTAGGCGCAATACGGTTTTAAACTTGATGGTGGGCCACGAAAATCAATATTTAACGCAAGCTGAGGCTGATAGTTTAAAGCAAATTCCAATCACATTGAATTATCGTCGTGAGAGTGCGAGTGAAGGCCTTGCACCTTATTTCAGGGAATTTTTAAAGGGCGAATTAGAAAAATGGGCGGAAGCAAATCCAAAGCCGGATGGCACTACGTGGAATATTTACACCGATGGATTAAAAATATATACTTCTATAAACGGTAAATTACAGCAATATGCCGAAACAGCAATGGAAGAGCATATGGCTTATTTACAAAATCAATTTGACAAAAGTTGGGGCAAAACTTTACCTTGGAAAAACAGTAAAATAGATGTTGTAGGTACGGCACGAAAGCGAAGTGAACGATATCAATTCTTAAAATCACAGGGGTATAGTGACAAAGGCATAAATAAGCGATTTGATGAGCCGGTACCAACAACAATTTTCACGTGGAAAGGACCGGTTGATACGCTTATGACGCCAAACGATTCGTTAATGCATCATTTAAAATTCATGCATACCGGATTTTTGGCCATGGAGCCCAAAACAGGTTATATTCTAGTTTGGGTTGGCGGAATAGACCATCAATTTTTTAAATATGACCACGTTAAATCAAAGCGACAAGTAGGCAGTACATTTAAACCAATTGTTTATGCTACCGCTATTGAACAAGGAATAGATCCTTGTGCATACATTCCGAATCAATTAACAGATTATAACGGGTGGTCGCCGGGGAACTCCGATGGTGAATATGGTGGTTATTATTCGATGATGGGTGGATTAACGCATTCGGTTAATACGGTAGCTGCATCATTAATTAATCAAACCGGTGTGCAACCTGTAATTGATGAAGCGCGAAAAATGGGTATTACAAGCGAGCTGCCTAGAGTTCCTTCAATTGCATTGGGTACACCAAGTATTTCGCTCCAAGAAATGGTGACCGCATATAGTTGTTTTGCCAACAGGGGATTAAAAGCTACACCTCAATATTTAGTAAGGATTGAAACTGCAACCGGTGAAATACTTTTTGAACATGAACAAATTAAAAAGACACGTGCGCTCAGTCAAGAAACTGCAGATTTAATGATTCAAATTATGCGCAGCGTAGTAAATAATGGAACTGCTCGCCGATTGCGCGGCACCTATGGTTTAGGTATAGATATTGCCGGAAAAACCGGTACAACACAAAATAATACTGATGGTTGGTTTATTGGTTACAATTCACGCATTGTTGCCGGAGCTTGGGTTGGTGCTGAAGACCAATCTATTAAGTGGCGTTCAACTGCATTAGGTCAAGGCGCAGCAACTGCCTTACCTATTTTTGGTAAGTTTATGTATGCAAGCACTCGCGACCCGGAAACAAGAAAATATGTAACCGGTGGATTTAATGCACCTGCCGATTCAGTTTTATCAAGAATAGAATGTGCCATGTGGATACCGGATTCACTCAACACTGATTCAATAGGATTTTTTCCGGGAATTATTAGCAACATTAAAAAGTTTTTAAATAAAACCGGTCAAGATTCACTTATACAAAAATTTCCCGGTGCTGAAGATTAATTAACGATGTCGATTTGGTTCAATAAAAATTTAAATTTGAATGATTTTTCTCATTGGGGGAAAAATACATTAAGTGACCATATTGGCATTGAATTTATTGAATTAGGCGATGATTATTTAATTGCTAAAATGCCTGTCGACAGCAGAACGCATCAACCATACGGACTTTTACACGGAGGTGCTTCTGTGGCATTAGCAGAAACACTTGGCAGCGTTGCAGCAGCATTGGTAATTGACCACAGCAAATTTATGAGTTTAGGCATCGAAATAAATGCCAATCATTTAAAGTCAGCCAAATCAGGATATGTATTTGGCAAAACTACACCAATTCACATCGGCGGAACCATTCATGTATGGGAGATTAAAATTACTGATGAACAAAATAAATTAATTTGTATCAGTCGAATAACTGTTGCCATTAGAAAACGATAAAATCAATTGTATGAACAAAACAATAACTATTGCTCCGGATATCGAAAATCAGTTATTGGCATCGCTGGAAAGTGCAGAAAATATTCGTAAAAAAATACTGCTTAATTATTCAATAATCGGATTTGTTTTATTTGCAGGTTTAATAATTGAAGCAGTTACGTGGATGTCTATTGCAGTTGTAATTATCATACTTTTTGTTTTGGTTTATACCAAATGGTATGGCATTCCTGTTATTAAATTTGAAGCAACCTTTTTGCAACAGGTAACCAAAAACACGATATCGTTAGTTGATAATAATCTAAAAGTGGATTACGGAAGTCATCTCAAATTAAGCGAATTAAGTGCAACGACATTTTTTGCGGCTACACCTGATTATTTTTCGGGAAAGAATTTAATTTATGGAGATGTGGATGGACATTCGTTGCGCATTTCCGAAATCTATGGCACTTGGCATCAAAAAGACAACAAGCAATTTCCGGCAGTTAAGGGCGTATTTAATGGGTTTGTGATGATTGCCGAAACACCAAATATCGAAAAAAATCAAATAATTATTACAACAGATGCAAAACGCGTTGAAGCAGCGTTGTTGGAAAATAAACATCTCAAATCCGGTATTTTAGCAACAGGCGTATTTTATTATGGCCAAATAGAGCTGATTGAAATCTCGGAACAACTAAGTAAATTGGCAATTCAGTTTCACCAGTATTATCTGGAAAACCAAAAACATTTAGTTGCAGCAATGCATCCGACCACAACAAGCATTGCCATTATGAACACTGCTATTCATCACTATCTTAAACCTTCAGTTTTTCGTACGGTTTACGACAAGGATGCTATTACCCGATATTATAAGGATTTAAATTTCCTGCGCAGTTGCGCGGATAGTTGTGTTGAATGAAGGCGGCAAAGTATTACAAATCTGGTCCGCGCTCGCAATACCCTATTTCACCGATTTCGGTAACGCTATCGATGAAGAAATCTTCAAAATCTCTAACATCGAGTTCAGTTCCACAATACTCTTTAACGGTTTCACCTGCTAAATTTTGAGAAGTGCAAACAGAGCATTTTTGGCAAGAACTTGCAAATGCTGATATCGCAATAAGGAGAACTACTAGTATTGGCAATCGTTTCATTGTAAATGAATTTGAATACAAATATACAAATATGCTTTAAACGAAAATAAAAAGACTGTTATTTCGTCTATAACTGATATCAATGGTTATATTTGTTAACGACAAAACTCAACGAAAAATGATACTTACAACAACAAACAACATTGAAGGCAAGCGCGTTACCGAGTACTTAGGCATCGTTACCGGCGAAACAATTATAGGTGCAAACCTATTCAGAGATATTTTTGCCAGCGTACGCGATGTCGTGGGTGGTCGCTCAGGATCTTACGAAGAGGTGCTTCGCGAAGCTAAAGACACTGCTTTATCTGAAATGACCGACAAGGCCAATAGCTATGGTGCGGATGCTATAATCGGCATTGACCTCGACTACGAAACGATTCGAAATGGCATGCTTATGGTTACCGCAAGCGGAACGGCAGTAAAGTTGGAATAACTTAATAAGTAAGTTTCTCAGGCTGTTTTTGATCATTTATAGCAACCATAGTGAAGGTGCCTTCCATAGCCTTTTCGCGCTCTTCACTGTACATCTGTTCAATGTAAACTTCAACCTTTACAATTAGGCTCGTTGTGCCAACGTGACTAACTTTAGCTATTAGTTCGGCAATTGTACCTGCAGGAACGGGTTTCTTAAAATCTACCCTATCGCTGGAAACTGTCACCATTTTTTGCCTACTGAACCTGGTAGCGGTAATAAACGCAACTTCATCCATCCACATTAGGGCAGTTCCTCCAAAAAGGGTGTCGTAATGGTTGGTAGTATGCGGAAAAATAGCCTTAGCAGTGTGCGTTATAGACTTTTCGATTCTAATTTTAAGATTATCCATGTCAAATATTTGTTAAACACTGCAAAAATAAGCTGAACTTTGTTGGAACATGCACAGTTTACATGATTTAACACTATCTAATTCTATGAAAAACCTGCTACTCATATTAATACTGTCAACATTAATTGTATTTCCAATTAAAGCATCAACAGTTCCTGATACAAATGAAAACAATATTGAAATAGCAGCAGAACCGGTTTCACTAACTGATTTTTTTGTTGATGCCAATTCATTTCTGGCAAAATACATTAGCGACGGCAAAGTTGATTATGCTGCTATTAAAACGGAAGCTAACTCAATTAAAAAATTATATACTACAATTGGCGAAATCAATTTAACAGGTGCCAATCAATCCACAAAAACTGCATTTTATTTAAATGCATACAATCTTATTGTAATACAATCGGTGGTAAACAATTTGCCTATTGCAAAACCAACAGATGTGAAAGGATTTTTCGACATCACCAAACATAATATTGCAGGTTCCAATTTAACTTTAAACGAACTGGAAAATAATAAATTAAGGCCAGATCCACGCGTACACTTTGCATTGGTTTGTGCCGCAATTGGTTGTCCTAAAATAGCACCCGAAGCATTTACACCTGACAAGTTAGAGTTGCAATTAACAGCACTAACCAAAAAAGCATTAAACGACAATACTTTTATTAAAGTTGATGATATTAAAAAGACGGTGCAAATATCCAAAATATTTGACTGGTATGGCGCCGATTTTATTGCACATTCCGGTTCAGCATTAAAGTATATTAATGATTATAGAACAATTAAAATTCCGGATACTTATCAATTAACATTTTACGAATATAATTGGAATTTAAACAAACGTTAATTATATATCTATTCCAACAAACGCCAACCAATCTTCCAAGTTTTGTTTGTTTAATACTAAAGGCATTTTAAATTGATTGCCCTCCTTACCATTTTTAATTAACCATAAATACATTGTTTTTTTGGGCACAATGTGAACAATAGGTTTACCTAAATTAGCTGTTCTAGCTACTGCATAATCTGTATTTCCTGCTTTTAAATATTTATCAAGTCGCTCCACTATTGGTAATTTACCTATAGCTTTATTTCCTGCAATAAAAACATGGTAACACCCTCTTCCATTATTAAACTTGGCTGCAACGGTAAATTCATTTCCCGGAAGATCCAACGAGTGAAAGGTTTTTGAAAAAGCTCCCACTAAATTTCCTGCAGAAACATGTTCACCACAAACATTCAGCGAATGGCTTAACCTGCCTGTAATTTTTATTGTTGTCTTTTTAATATCGACAAATTGAATGGTATCACCTATTAAATATCGCCATGCCCCTGAATTATTAGTAATTACTAATGCATAATCAACATCAGCTTTCACTTGCTCTAATGTAATTGCATTTACATTTGGTTTCAATTTTCCTAATTCATCGAAATTATGACTGTTAAAAGGGATGAATTCATAAAAAACGTTTCCGTTTAACACCAAACGTATCTGTCCTTTGGAGTCAGCAGTGGTGAACCCGAAAAATCCCTCAGAGGCCATATAGGTTTCAGCATATTTAATATCCTTTGAAAGCAGTTGGCTGAATGCTGATTTGTAGATGTCAAAGTAAACACCACCATGAATAAATAATTTGAAATTCGGCCAAATTTCATGAATAGATTTAACTTTATAATGCGCTATTATTTTTTCCAGCACCAAATGCACCCAATTGGGCATGCCGCAAATTATAGAGATATCCCAGTCTTTAGCATGCTTTACAATTGCATCGACACGCTTGTTCCACTCGGGAATTTCTGCGATTGCATAGCCCGGCTTATAGTAACTTTTTACAAACCAATTTGGCATTGCATGTGCTGCACTAATTCCGCTCATATCGCCAAAATATTTTCCGTTTTTGTCCTCTAATTTTGTGCAACCACCTATCATTAAAACCTCACCACTCAATGTTTTAGCCGGCAATCGCATTCCCATTAAAGCAACTATTTGTTTGAATGAAGTTTTGCGAATAGTTTTTAACATCTGCTTTGAAACCGGAATAAACTTGCTGCTGCCCTGTGTTGTGCCTGAACTAAGTGCAAAGTATTTGATTTTGCCCGGCCAAACAGTATCCTTATCGCCACGCTTAGTTCGCTTCCACCATGATTCATAAATAGTTTCATACGTATGAATAGGCACCAATTTTCGATATAAGGCCATATCGAAATTTGCAGATAAAATTTCATCAAACTGATACTTTAATCCGAATTCTGTGTCTTCCGCTTTTTTAATAAGTTTTCGAAATACTTTATGTTGTTGTTTATATGGGTCCTTATCGAATCCAACTACTACCCTATTTATTTTGTTGGTCTGCTTAATGAGTGATGCTCTTGTATGCATATTAAATTGTTCCCATAAAATTAACACCTCATCTCAATCCTAAATAAATAAATTAAAAACTTAACCCTATATTAAATATTCATTAGCCGCATTTTAACATTGACAGCCCAATAAGGCTAATTTACATTCTTTGTATTAATAAAATAATTAAAATACAAAATGATAAAAGCTAACATAACAAATTGGTTATTATAAAATATACCATAAGTTCATAAAGTGACCTTTGAATAAATATTAATTAATATGTCATTAATTGCAATCAACAATTGAAATAACAATGGCGACGGAATTTTGCAACAAAATATAAAAATGAAAAAAACAATTTTACAAACATGCTTGATTGCCGGTATATTAGGCTTGCCTAGTTTTGCTGATGCACAAATTATTAATTTACAAAAGGTTGGAACTTATGCAACCGGCGTTTTTGATCAAGGTGCAACAGAAATTAGCACATTTGACCCGGCTACGGATAATTTATTCTCGGTAAATGCTTCAACGGGTAATATCGACGTTATAAATTTATCTGATGTAACAGCACCGGTTTTATCGTTTAGCATTGATTTATCGCCATATGGTGCAAATGCAAATAGTATTACATCAAGAAATGGTGTTATTGCAGCAGCTATTGAAGACAGCATTAAGCAAAATAATGGTAAAGTTGTTTTTTTTGATGCATTAGGCAACTACATTAATCAAGTAACGGTTGGTTCGCTTCCTGATATGTTAATATTTACACCAAATGGTAAAAAAATATTAGTTGCCAATGAAGGTGAGCCTTCAGGTGATTATTTAGTTGATCCGCAAGGAACAGTAAGTATAATAGATTTAATAGACGGCATTCCATTTATTGATGACGCTGACGTTACCACCATAGATTTTACATCATTTGATGCTACAACCTTTGTTGACGGCACAAGAGTGTTTGGCCCGGGAGCTGCTGCATCAACAGATTTCGAACCTGAGTATATAACAGTTTCTAAGAATTCTAAATTTGCATATGTTACACTTCAAGAAAACAATGCAATAGCAATAATTAATTTAGTTACCAATACCGTTTCTATATCAGGTTTAGGTTATAAAGATCATAATCTTGTTGGCAACGAATTTGATGCATCAGATAAAAATGGTGCTGTTGTTGATATTAAAAATTGGCCGGTATTTGGTATGTATCAACCTGATGCTATCGAAACTGTTAACATCGGAGGCATTAACTATTTAGTTATGGCTAACGAAGGTGATGCGCGCGATTACGCCGGTTTTGCTGAAGTTAAAAGAATTAATAGCTTGGTATTAGATTCAATTGCGTTTCCGGATTCATTGGACTTTAAAAATGATAATAATCTTGGTAGATTAAATGTTACAAATACCTTGGGTGATACTGATGGAGATGGAGATTATGACGAATTATATGCCTTCGGAGCAAGGTCATTTACAATCCGCACAACAGTAGGTGCATTAGTTTATGATAGTGGTAATTTATTAGAAACAATTACTAATAATTTATATCCTGCTAACTTTAATTGCAGCAGCACAAGCAATACAAAAAAAGGTCGCAGTGATGACAAAGGCCCTGAGCCGGAAGGATTAACTACTGCTACAATTGGAGACAGCGTTTATTTATTTTTAGGTTTAGAGAGAATTAGCGGTGTGATGGTATTTAATATTACCAATCCTGCAAGTCCTTATTTTGTGCAGTTTGCAAATGATCGCGATTTTGCTGTAACACCTGCTGCCGGTGTTGGTGGAGATCAAGGCCCTGAAGGCTTACTTTATATTTCATCTAAAAACAGCCCAAATGGTCGGAATTTATTAGTGGTTTCGAATGAGATAAGCGGATCAATAGCAATTTATCAGACAGATAATACATGTG
>JANMLV010000013.1:0-3297 GCA_031372705.1 Bacteroidota bacterium
CGTTCGGGAACCGCTCGATGGCGCGGTCGCCCTCCGCGACGGCCGCGTCGATCTCGCCCGTCTGCGCGAGCGCGTTGATCAGTTGGGCGACGGCGGAGGGGTCGTTCGGCGCCGAGCGGACGTCCTTGAGGAAGGCCGCCGAGTAGTCGCCGTTCGCGCGCACCGCGATGCCGAGGTTGCCGCGAGGGCTCGACCACTTGGGCGACAATCGAACGGCGATGCGGTGCTCGGCGATCGCGTCGTCGAGAGACGTGTCGGCGACGTACGCGCGGATCGTCAGCGCCTGGGCGAGGTTCGCGTGGTACATCCAGTCTCGGGGCGCTGTGAGCAGCGCCTTAAGGCAGTTTGTTACCGATTGTATTTGGGGCGAACTCGATTACCTGATTATCGACTTGCCTCCCGGAACCGGCGATGTGCATTTAACGCTCGTTCAAACAGTTCCGGTAACAGGAGCAATTATAGTTACAACACCGCAAGAAGTTGCACTTGCCGATGCGCGCAAAGCAGCCAATATGTTCAAATTGCCGAATATTAATGTGCCAATTATTGGTGTGGTAGAAAACATGGCTTGGTTTACACCTGAAGAGTTGCCCGACAATAAATATTTCATTTTTGGCAAAGGCGGCGGCGATTTGTTGGCAAAAGAATATATGGTGCCATTGCTCGGTCAGCTCCCATTAGTGCAAAGTGTGCGCGAAGGCGGTGACTCAGGCAAACCGGCAATTTTGAATGACGATAATGCCATTTTACAAGCAGCCTTCGAGCAAGTTGTAAACAATACCGCACGATTTATTTCGATTAGAAATGATGAAAAAACGGCGACAAAAATTGTGGAAATTACGCGAGGGATATAATATTTATATTGATTAATTTTGCAGGAGTTATGACTACAGATATGACATCTATCATGGAGCAGGTTGAGGCCTCATTGGAGACCATTCGCCCCTACCTTAAACAAGACGGTGGCGATATTAAAGTAATGGAAATTACCGACGACATGATTGTTAAAGTAAAATTATTAGGCGCCTGCGAAAGTTGCCCTATGAGTTTTATGACCATGAAAGCAGGTGTGGAAGCCAGTATTAAAAAAGCGATTCCGGAGATAAGAGGGATTGAGACGGTGGCTTGAGAGGGGTTAAAAGGAACACAGATTTAACGGATTAAACGGGTTTTAAACGGATTAATTAATCGTCTGGCTTGGCATTTTAATCTCCTAAATTTAATTAAAATAATTTGGAGCTGCAACAACATGCCCACGGGTGACAATTTGTTCCGGTGCTACGCTGCAAATCCTCGTCCGTCCCCGGAAAACCGGGTATCGTTCTGCGGGTTTTTCGCTGCGCCCCGGGCTAGATTCGCAAAATCAGATATTATTGCAAAGTCCGAGCAGGGTGCTTGCCTCCTTATAAAAAAAATAAACCAACCCGGCAAAACCCTACGACCTTATAGCTGAAAACTTCTTTCATGGAAGGGTTGCACTCAAAGTCCGAGCAGGGCGCTTGCCTCCATTTAAAAAAATAAAAAAATCCGGCAAAACCCTGCGACCTGATGGCCCGAAAACTTAACGTGCAATTGGAACATCATAAAATTCTAAATGATTTATAAAATCGGCTTTAGTTTCATAAGTTGTCGTGAATTTGCCTACAAACTTCTTTCTAAAAGAATAAACTGTTTAGGAATGTAAAGCCACTCGCCATAATCTAATTTTAAAAGCGTGTTTAGCGGCTTGTCAGGAAAGTCGGTTTCTTTTATATAACAAAAGGAAAAGGACAAAATTGGTAAACCGTTTGAAGGGACAATCCTATCAATTTTAGTGTAAAATATTTTATACTCTAAAACACTGTCTTTGGGAATAGTAATTAGATTAAATGAATTAAATGTCTCATCTTCTCGTATTCTATCTGGATGCGTTGAATAAATAAATGATATTTTCTTAAGACTAGCATTATAGCAAACATTATTATAAATAATATTTGTGTCTAGTAAAATAGCGCAATCATTTCGATTAAAAATCAATACATACAAAGCTAAATTGGCACTATCAAATTCTATTTCAATATCTATTTTGTCAGCCTGACCATTTAAAAATATAACATCCTCAATAACCTGGGGTTTTGCAACTTTCGTATTAATAATCATCATAAATGTGATTACTTTCATAAATATATTATATTTTATTTTCAAAGTTTAATAATTTTATAAGTGTAACTAAAATTATTAGTGGAAATATTTACGCAATAGATCCCTGTGTTGTAATCAGTGAAATTAATGGTGATTGAAGAATATGCATACCCATTCAATAATACATTCCCAGTCATGTCAATTATTTGATATTCAAATTCACCTCCTTTTATGTTGTTGATTTGCATGATATCACTGACAGGATTTGGATATATTTGGAAATAATCTGATTCATTAAGATTATTTTCAATTGATGCATAATTCGGTTCCCAAGGGATTACCGTAAAACTAAATCCAGATAATGAGCCAGTTGTAAAAAAAATACTATCAGAGGCATAACAAACAAGCCCGCCACCTTCTGTAGTGTCGGTCATAATTATTGGGAGTAAAGGTGAACAACCTACGGTACTCATTTCTCCATAAATAATTACCACACCACGAGCATATGGTAAAGGTTCTAAGTTTGGATATGGGATCACGGGATCGTAAAATAGATTAGGGTCCCATCGCATTATTAATGGTGGATATACCGCATTTAGGAAAGAAATACCAGCTCCATATCCCATGGTTTGCCATATTACAACTTTTAGCACATCAGGCAACAAGAACCCTGAATCCCAATACGCATTAAAAATTGATGTATTAGCACTAATTAATTTTTCCCCAAATACCGTATCACTTTGTGGCCAATCAAAGTCTTGACCTTCCGGGTCATACCCAATGTAAAGTGTATCTTTATTTCCTAAGCCGTCTTCAAACCACAAAGGAAAGACCCAAGCAGGTTGCTCCGTTGCACCTGGAATTGTATATGTCTGAGCTACAGCACTCATTGTAATAAAGAAAAATAGAGGGTTGATTATTTTGATCATGGTAGTCGCCTTTTCTTTCATGGCATGGTTCCACTCAAAGTCCGAGCAGGGTGCTTGCCGCTCCTAAAAATAAACAAATCCGAATAAATAGCATGCTCCCCGGCAAAATAAAATTTGTCAGAAGCATGCATATTCTTCTTTGCAATATTTCAATGTGCGAACTTTAGCCACAAAGTCTCGAAGTAGCCCAAAGTTATACTAAGATGATGCATGTAAAAATAATCATGTTCGAGTTAGTGTAAATTAC
>JANMLV010000053.1:0-3104 GCA_031372705.1 Bacteroidota bacterium
CTACGATAGCAAAAAAGCTCCGATGCTTCAACTCACCAAGCGGGCGCAGCGCTAGCACATAACAAACGCGATTAAATAAAACTAGCTCCGTTATCAAAACACCACTATCACTAAAAATACTGCTGGCGCCTCGTCCGCGCCACGCGTGTGTCGTTAGCTGCACTTGTGCAAAGCAATGCAGCCTTGATTTTTTGGTTCTTTTGTATCAAGACAAAAGAACACAAATTCCCCTTCGGAGCCAAAATCACGACTTACCGCACTTATCAAATTCGAAGCAATTAATTCAATGCAAAAAAAAGCGAGATAATCTTAAGAATTGATATTTTCTTCATTTCGAAGCCCATAATGAAAATCTATCTAATTTGATACTAATAATCAAATTGATAAGTCATGAACGTAGGCAATTTATTATATAGCAAAATATCATTCATTTTCAAGCCAAATTTTTTTCACTGATTGCCATATTTTATTGCGCAATAGATTTTCTTCTGATGGGCTGTTGTTTTTAGTATATGCTTGAATTGCTAATTTCAGTGTTTCAAGTTCAGTGGCCACCTGAGGATATTTTTGACACATGCATTCCACCTTTCTTTGCTCTGTTGCAGTAAGAAAGCCTAGGCAATAATCATGTAATATGCCACTGGTTATGTAATCATCTGATTTCATTTTTTATATTAAGGAGGTAATACTAAGTAACGTGTAGTATTACAAATAAATTATTCATTTTATAATTATTCATTGTTTTTTGATTTTTAGTATTGCTTTTGATAAATAACTTTTAACAAACTAAGTCCTTTACGTGCTCTTGTTTTAACCGTGCCTAATGGTAGTCGTAAAATCTGTGCTGTTTGACCATGTGTGCAACCATAAAAGAAAATCATATCAATTACTTCCGCATACTTGCTATCAATTTGTTTACAATTTGTTATAAAATCTTTGTACGCTAACTCGTAATTTATGGAGGCATCGTCGCAAGCATAATCTCGGTATAGCATAAATAAATCAACACTTTCATATCGCGACTGTTGCTTTCCTGTTGCAGAGCGAAGGTAATCAATAGCTTGATTCTTGGCAATATTTAACATCCATGTATAAAGCGTCCCTTTTTCATGGTCGTAGTAGTCGATATTCTTCCAAATTTTTACAAAGGTGTCTTGCAGTAAGTCCTCGGCTAATTCGTTTGTTTTTACAATTTTTATCAATGAATGATAAAGGGCTGTGGAATAATGATCATAAAGAATTGTAAAACCCCGCTCGCTTTTAGATTTTATCATTTGCACAAGTAATGCTGTTTCTGCAGTTTGCTTTTCAGACATAACATTTGGTAATGGTGATGTTGGAAGCGCTTGGCTTATGGGTAGGGTATTTGCTAAATTCATGCTTGCGTAGTTTTTGTGATAGTTAAAGTTGTACCTGACCTCACAAAAGTATGTTGAGCATTTACCGGCTGAAATAGTGAAAGTCGCTATTTATCCCTATTTTTAGAGGGTTAATAATCGATTCTTTCAAGTGATAGTGTTAAAAGTTGAATTTTTATGATGGAAAAAACCCTTACACAAAGCCTAACCGGGTTACGCAAGGCAGAATCTATTTATGAACGTGTCGTGAAACTTTCTGATAATATTTTCAGAGATGAGGAATTGTCAAACAAGCAGGAGCGACTTAAAGAATTAGCCTTTCTGCTTGACGGCGTAAAAGGCGCTGATACTATTCTTACCATATTTAATCATGTAACATATTTACCGGAGCTTGAAGTGGGTAATACAGCATTTTGGGGCGCTCCACCTAAGCAAGGCAAAGAGGAAGACATGAAACATGTGTTAAGTATTTTACACAATGACTACGCTGCCTTTCCATACGAGTCTGTAAACTGGCTAATTACTGTTTTTCCTTCCATTCCTTTTGAAGAAAGAGTAAATATGAAAATTCATCATTGTGGAATTAAGTTTGTTCGGGTTGATGGGAAACAAATACGCTTATTTTCACAAGGCATACCTGTGCAATTAGATGAGGAACGCAATTTTAAATATACATTGAATTATGTTCAAAATATTCAGCATTTGTTTAAAAACGATTATCCATATTATTGGATTAGACTTACATATGGGAAACAGAGTGAAAAAGTGCTAGCTTTTCATTCATTCACTAAAGAAACTACAAAAGGTGATTTGTTAACGCAAAGAGAGAAAGAAATTCTAAAACACATTTCCGAAGATATGGATACAAAAACAATTGCCGGCGAGCTGTTTATTAGTGTAAATACTGTAGGCAATCACCGAAGTAATATGATAGAACGATTAGGGGTAAGAGATACAACAGCATTAGTGCAACTGGCAAAAATGACAGGCATGATTTAACCACTTTGCTTTTTTTAGAAAACAATTTATTGAGTAGAATATTGAAATAGTCAGCTATGTATTAATGGTCGGTGAGAAACACCAACCATGGCGTTGGAGGTGAAATAATTTAAACAGCCATTGAACAAGATTGAGCAAAATTGAACAAAATTTGAGATCTCAATATGATTGACATTCGCAGTAAACAATTAATTCACTAATAATTTCCAAAATTTATAATAGGTGCTCCGTATTAATGGTCGGTGAGAAACCCCAACCATGGCGTTGGAGCGAAATAATTTAAACAGCCATTGAACAAGATTGAGCAAGATTTTGAGTCTGGTTATATAAATCACAATCGGAGCATTAAATTATTTAAACAGCCATTGAACAAGATTGAGCAAAATTTGAGGTCTCATTTAGGTTGACATTCGGAGCAACTAATTAATTCACTAAGCACTTCCGAGATTGATAAAATTAGCTTCGTAGTGATGGTCGGTGAGAAACACCAATAATGGCGTTATGGTTTAATTGCATTAATACTTCGTAGTCGTGAATTAATAATTTTCACACAAAACATTAAACTACTGCAACTTATTTATAATTAGTGCAATAAATATAAATCCAGAAGCGGATGCAATCCGCAAGGCCACAACCCTGGCGGCAGGCGGGCGAGGCCGGACTCGCGTTCTTCCTCATCTTTCTCATGGTCCAGTGGAATTTCGCCCGATTCCTCCTCTCGCCCACTGCTGACCATTGGTTCTTCGC
>JANMLV010000058.1:0-13867 GCA_031372705.1 Bacteroidota bacterium
AATTTCTTCATACGTTTTTCCTTTAATGCGCATACTAAACTCTTCGTCGCGGTTGGCTGCGAACACTAAGTGGGTGTGGCTGTCGGCCCAAGCCGGTAAAACCATTTTGCCTGTAGCATTAATAATGGTATCTGCGCGGTCGGGGGTGGATGACATCTCGCCAAAACCTTTAATAATGCCGTTTTCAAGTAACAACCAAGCATTGTTTACATGTGGGAGCATGCTCATGTGCTTGCCATTAACCACCAAGCGTTCTGCTGCGTCGGTTTGCCACAGGGTTTTTATATTTTGAATTAATGTTGATGCCATGTTCAAATGCAAATATGCATGAATTACCCGTATTTAGAATACCCTGAAACAGAAAAAAATACCTTGTTATGCGTAATTTCGCACTTATGGCGGGAAATTCATTTGGCAATCTCTTTCGTATCAGCACTTTTGGCGAATCGCACGGTGTAGCACTCGGTGTAGTAATTGATGGTTGCCCTCCGGGCATAGTGTTGGATATTGCCTTTATGGAAAACGAAATGGTCCGCCGTAAACCCGGTCAATCTAAAATTGTAACCCAGCGACAAGAAGGCGATGCATTTGAAATTTTAAGCGGGGTTTATGATGGCAAAACTACCGGAACCCCAATCGGCATCATTATTCGCAACGAAGACCAAAAATCGAAGGATTATAGTCACCTCACCGATAGCTATCGCCCAAGCCATGCCGATTTTACCTACGACGAAAAATACGGATTTCGCGACCATCGCGGAGGCGGAAGAAGTTCGGCACGCGAAACTGCCGCGCGGGTTGTTGCCGGAAGTATTGCTAAGCAATTGTTAATGCAATACGGTATTACTGTGCAAGCTTACGTTAATTCGGTTGGTGATATTCATTTGCATAAACATTATTTGGAATTAAATCTCGCCGATACCGAAA
Source organism: Bacteroidota bacterium (assembly GCA_031372705.1). GTDB lineage: Bacteria > Bacteroidota > Bacteroidia > Chitinophagales > BACL12 > UBA7236. The sequence continues at coordinate 928 of JANMLV010000058.1, forward strand.
ACAATATCGTTCGTTGTCCCGACGCACCAACTGCCGAAAAGATGATTGAACGCATTGCCGAAGTTAAAAAGCAAGGCGATACCATTGGCGGAACAATTTGTTGTGTTGTAAAAAATGTACCTGCCGGAATAGGTGAACCTGTTTTCGATAAGTTGCATGCCGATTTAGGAAAAGCAATGCTGAGTATAAACGCTGCTAAAGGTTTTGAATATGGAAGCGGTTTCGAAGGAACTAGTATGTTGGGCTCTGCGCATAACGATATTTTTGAAAAAGATAGTAACGGAAAAATAATTACGCGCACCAATAACAGCGGAGGCATTCAAGGTGGAATAAGCAATGGGATGGATATTTATTGCAAAGTTGCCTTTAAACCGATTGCAACTATTCTGCGACCTCAAGAAAGTGTAAATAACAAAGGCGACGCTGTTACGGTTGAAGGCAAAGGCCGTCATGACCCTTGTGTGTTGCCACGTGCAGTGCCAATTGTTGAGGCAATGGCTGCTTTGGTAATTGCAGATCATTTGCTGTTGCAACGTGTAATGACGAATAAATAACGAGCAATTTATACTTATTGTAATTGTTACAATAAGTATTGTTCTATTAACATTTTTTGATAAACCATGACCAATCAACCCATCACAGAACATTGGTATATTACCGGAACCTCAGCGGGTTTGGGCAAGGCTATTGCGGAAAAAGTTTTGCTGCGCGATGGTGCTTTTGTTTATGGATTTGCGCGAAAGAAAACAATTCAACATCCGCGATATCATCATCAATACATCGATTTGGCAGATGTGCAAACCGTTCAGCAAATTACATTTGAACCAATTGAGTCATCTCCCAAGCATATTATTTTAATTAATAATGCAGGAACGCTTGGCGATATTGAATATACAGGCAATTTAAAAGATGAACAAATTGCAAATACCTATAATTTAAATATTGTAACACCGCATATTTTAGCGAATAAATTCTTGCAGACTTTTGGGCATTTTTCAAACATCAACAAATGCATTATTAATGTAACTTCCGGCGCTGCCACATCGGCATACGATGGATGGAGCATGTATTGTGCCTCCAAAGCTGCTTTAGATATGCTGAGTGTAACTATTGCTAAAGAGCAAGGCCTCAATTCAGCTGATTTAGCGACGCGCGTATATGCATTGGCACCTGGTGTTATGGACACAGCCATGCAACAGCAAATTCGTAATTCGGGCGATGAAGCGTTTTCGAAAAAAGATAAATTTGTTGATTTGCATAAAAATCAGCAACTTTATAATGTGCAGGATGTGGCAGTCAGATATATTAATCTGGCGCTCAACATTGATGCTGCACCGGAAACTATCCAACGCGTAGTCCTATGATTGCATTTTTATTCGCATTGTTATTGACTGGTCAGCCCGAACAAATTGAGGCAGAACTCATCATCACCAACGCAAAAATTTATACCGTTGATTCTACTTTTACCATTGCTGAAAGCATGGCTATTTATGGTGGCAGAGTATTAGCTGTTGGCACCAATGCACAAATTGCGGAAACATATTGGTCGCTGAATGTGGTTGACATGGAGGGGAAAGCAGTTTATCCCGGATTTATTGACGGTCATTGTCATTTCTTACAGTATGGTATTGAATCATCTTATACCGACTTAACAGGTACTACTTCATTTTTAGATGTAACAGAGCGGATAAAAAAACATGAAATTGCCAAAACCGGCGGATGGGTTATTGGCAGGGGTTGGGATCAAAATGATTGGGAGATTAAAGAATTTCCAACTAAGGAGGCGTTAGATAAATTATTTCCTAACACACCGGTTTATTTAGTGCGCGTGGATGGTCATGCGGCATTAGTTAATTCCAAGGCATTGGAATTAACGGGTGTAAATGAAAACACTGTTGTGGGTGGAGGAATAGTAGAAGTAAAACAGGGAAAATGCACGGGTATTTTATTGGATAATGCCATGGAATTGGTAAAAAAGAAAATGCCCACAAAAAGCAAAACCTTTTTACAAAATGCAGCATTGTTGGCACAAGAACATTGTGTTGCCGTTGGCTTAACTTCTGTTCAAGATGCAGGTCTCGAATTATGGGAATTACAGAATTTAAAAATGATGGACGAAAATCGCAAGCTGGATATTCGTGTTTATGCAATGGCAGCGGCGGGTCCAAAAACGTATGAATATTTCAGCACGAACGGCGTAATATATACCGAACATCTCCACGTAAATGCATTTAAGTATTATGTTGATGGTGCATTAGGGAGCAGGGGAGCAGGTTTATTGCAGCCTTACAGCGATGACCCTTCCAACACAGGTATTTATTATTATCCTTATGATTCACTTTTAGGTGAGGCGCAAAAAATGTATAACATGGGATTCCAAATGTGTGCACATGCCATTGGCGATTCTGCAAACAGATTAACACTTGATATTTATGGCACTGTTTTACAAGGAAAAAACGATTTGCGCTGGCGTATCGAACACTGTCAAGTAGTGAACAAAGCAGACATCAAAAAATTTAATCAATATAGTATTATTCCATCCGTTCAACCTACACATTGCACCAGCGATATGTATTGGGCAGATGAACGCCTAGGTGAAACCAGAATTAAATCCGCATACGCTTACAAAGATTTATTAAAACAAAATGGTTTTATAGTAAATGGAAGCGATTTTCCTGTTGAAAGTATAAATCCTTTATTCGGATTTTATGCTGCCGTTGCGCGTAAAGATCAAAAGGCATTTCCTAAGGAAGGATTCCAAAAAGAAAATGCACTCACCCGTCAAGAAGCCCTAAAAGCAATGACCATTTGGGCTGCATACGGCGCATTTGAAGAAGGGGAGAAGGGCAGTTTAGAACCCGGGAAGCTTGCCGATTTTGTTGTGTTAGATAAGGATATTATGACTATTCCGGAAGGAGAATTATTTGGTGTGAAAGTGATGCAAACATTTATTGGCGGGCAGGTGGTGTATTCGGCAAAATGATTAACCCGGACACATATTTTAATTATCTTCCCGATAAACCATTTTCCCCATCTCACCTTTATCGCCTAAAGCCCTCCCTTTAATTAACCAAGAAGTTCCGAATAAAAACAGCATAATTGCTTCAAATACTAATGTAGAATTGTTAAAACAATTAAACTTTGCACAAATTGGCGTAAGCACAATAAACAGCAACATCAAGTAGCCACATGTTTTGTAGATATAATTTTCGTTAAGCATACTCATGGGAATATTAGTGTCTTTATTTTGCCCGATGGTAAAAACATTAATTGAAATTATGGAAAGCACAATAAAAAACACCCCCGCAAATACATAATGCAAGGTGCCGAGCCAACCGGCACAAACCGGTATAAAAGAATATATTTTTTCGCTGCAATCGGCAGGAGATGTTGGAAATAACGCAATACCAAATGCCATAAAACCGGCAATATTGGTGAGGCGACTGTCGTTTTTCCAGAAATTTTTATTTGGATGTCCTCTGTAAAGGAATAAAAATAATCCTACAGCCCATAACACACCGGTGAATAATTCGCGGAAATTAGTATAGTAATAATCGCTGATGGAAGGTTGAATTGCAGTATCAAAAAAGGGGATGAGGGTTAAAACAATTAATAGAATCGGCAAAGCGATGCCTAAGATTCCGATTGCTTTGCGTATGCGCCTAAATGTTTTAATATTATTGGCCTGGTAATTAATTTCCATAACAAACCATTTTTATGTTATAAATTAAAGTTGTTAATCGCCTAACTTTTTGTTTCTACTTTCACCTTATTGTTTAGCCAATTTCACGATATCACTTACCTCAAGAATAGTTTTAGTATATCCCGTTAATGCAGCCTGAATCATGGCAGTGCCAACATCGCGCAGCTTAACTACATAATTAGGCGCTATGGTTCGTATAATTGGAATCATCCAACCTAAATATTTATAAAACGACAATGTATTTTGTAATCCCGGAATTGGTTGAATAATTGCCGGTCTGAAATTATAAACGGCTTTAAACGGCAATGTTGTTAAATCGTTTTCTGTTTTGCCTTTCACTCTTGCCCACATGGATTTTCCTTGTGCAGTGCTATCTGTTCCTGCGCCGGAAATATAACAGAATGTCATGGCAGTATTTACTTTTGATAGTGTTGTAGCCACATGCATGGTTAAATTATACGTTAAATTATAATACTCCGGTTCTTTCATGCCCACTGAAGAAACGCCTAAACAAAAAAAGCAAGCATCGTATGGTTGTAATTCCGTTTCAATTGCCGATAAATCGAAAAAATCAGCGTGAATAATTTCCTTCAATTTGGCATGTTTTACGCCACATGGTTTGCGATTAATTACTAAAATTTGTTCTATGGCATTATGCGCTAAGCAAGTATGTAAAACCCCTTCGCCTACCATGCCGGTTACGCCTGTAATTATTACTTTCATTTGATTTTTTTTATAAATGCTATTTGATACAATTATTTTTGGTTTTATACATTCGTTTTTACTATGATGATAATTATATTTACATGTAAAATTAAAAATTCTATTGAATTGGCCTTATTGCAGCAAAACCAAAGGTTTATAAACAAATAATTTATTCTCCCAACAACCAATTTTTAGCCGCTATCACACCGGCATCTTTTTCAGTTTCATCCACAATTTCAAAGGGAATTTCTACATCCACCGGAATATTATACGGATAAATTACACCGTTTCTATCACAAAAAATTCCGGTTGATATGTTAAGTATCACCTGATTATCTATTATTTCCCAATTATTGTTTGTTGTAAAACTACCCGTTGCTTCGCCAAAAAATCTTGTGTTTGGTCGTCCTTTAAAACAGGTCGCCACAATTTCACTTGAACTCACTGTCCATCTGCTTGTAAGTACGGCAACTTTAGGTTGTTGTTTAAATGTTGGTGTGTTAGGAAGCGTGACAATTTGGGCTCGATCATAAATAAAATTGGACGATTGTATTTCCCAGTCAAATATTTTTTCACCCGATAAATCGGTTAAACTGCCAACTATGCCGTCGCCTATAAGTGGCGCAATACCGGAAACCATTGGATGCATATTTCCTCCGCCATTATAACGTAAGTCGATAATCCAAGTAGTAGCCTTCGAATAATATAATTCCAGAACTGCTTTTCTAATTTTAATAGCTTCGCTTTCAATATCAACATTTGGTGCAATGCCTACAATTTTGAGATAACCTACATTATTATTGAGTAATTGGTATTCGAAATGCAGTGCTGTATCATTAACAGCTTCCCAAAATGCTGTTTCTCGCGCTCGTTTATCGGGATGATTTAAATGTGCGTAGTCAGTAAAATAAGCAAGTGTTGCATAATTATTGGCGTCTACAATTTTACCGTGTTTATCGCCTAATCCATTTATTAATGTTGTAAATGCAGGCTTTAAATCTGCAATCGTATTTGCATTTTCAGCTTTCAAAAAAACCGCAGTGTGTAAACTGTCCCAGTTAATTTGTGCTGTATACAATGATGTTGCTTTCGCTTTTGCAAAAACAGTATCAAGCAATGCTAATGCACTTAATTGGCTGAAGCAAGTAACTTGAATGCTAAGTAGGAGTATTGTTGTTAAGGTCTTCACGAAGTATATATTTGGGTATCCAATCGTATCATTTTAGCATGCAATTAAGCAACCTATTTTCTGTTGATACTGATTCAAATTTACACATATTTTGGTATTTTGTATATCGGATAAGCTTTTCTATAGCCCACTATTGCAGCAATTACCACAGTTTTTCTCTTCTTAACCCAAGTCAATGAAATTGGTTTGCTTAACCCTGAATTTTGTGCTTTCAAACAACAAAACAAATTTATGAAAGCAATTGAATACAAAACGTACGGTTCGGCTGAGGTTTTCCAACTAAGTGAAGTAGCAAGGCCGGTTCCTAAAGCAAAAGAAGTAATGATTTGTGTGCATGCAAGCACCGTAACGGCTGCAGATATTATGATGCGAGAAGGTAAACCTGTAATTGGTAGACTTTATCTCGGTATTTCAAAACCCAAAAGAACCATACTCGGCTTTGAATTTGCCGGAAAGGTAATAGCAATTGGCAATGATGTTTCCATGTTTAAAATTGGAGATAAAGTATTTGGTGGCACTACTAAATTGGGCGCTTATGCTGAGTATGTTTGCGTAGATGAAAGTGATGTAATAACTACAATGCCTTCGAACTTAAGTTATAATGAGGCTGCTCCGGTAAACGGAAGTGCAATAACCGTAATGAATTTTTTGGTCGGCTTAGGGAAAATAAGTGAAGGCAATAAAGTTTTAATAAATGGCGCATCCGGAGCATTAGGCACTTATGCCATACAAGTTGCAAAATTTTATGGTGCAGAAGTTACCGCAGTTTGCAGCACTAGTAATGTGGCTTTGGTTCAGTCGTTAGGCGCCGATAAGGTAATTGATTATACAAAAATGGATTTTACTGCTAACGGCTTGCACTACGACATTATTTTTGATGCAGTAGGTAAGCGAACATTTGCACAATGCAAAAAATCGCTTATAGAAAAAGGAGTTTACTTATCAACTGTGGTTAGTTTTCCATTGTTATTGAGTGCAGTATTTACCAATATATTTGGTGGTAGAAAAGCAAAAACATCTTCAACAGGTATGCTGCCCGTTAAGGTAAGATTAAATTATTTCATTACATTAAAAGAATTATTACAATCCGGAAAAATAAAAACAGTAATAGATAAATGTTATACCCTGAAGCAAATGAGTGCTGCGCATACTTACGTAGAGCAAGGTCACAAAAAAGGTAATGTTGTTATTACTATCTAATTAATAATGCTGCTTAAACATAAACAAGTTAATTTTAAATTTAAGAACATGGCATATTCACTTTTCTTGAACAAGGATAAAAAGTTGCGCAACGTAGTTTGGGTTGCATTATTTATGCTGCTGCTTGCATTGTTTTTATTTCCGCTTATCATCCTATCCGATCAATTTTCTTTTGAGGTTACGATGCTGCATCAGTTGATGTTGATTGCTGTGGTGTCGTTTATTTGTCAGCGCTTACTTAAAAAGCCGATGGCTGATTTAACAGGGAGATTGAATATTAGCTGGTTGCGCAATTTATTTTTTGGATTAATACTAGGGGCTGTTTTAATGGCAATCCCTGCTTTACTTTTAACACTTTTTGGTTTTATAAATTGGCAGCTTAACACTTTTACATTTTCCATAATCTTATCCGGTATTTCCACTATGCTATTGGTTGCGCTAACTGAGGAGTTGTTTTTTAGAGGATTTATTTTTCAGCGACTCATTCAGGGTTTGGGACAATGGCCGGCTCAATTAATTATTGCATTTTTGTTTTTATTAACGCATCTTAATAATGATGGCATGACCGGGACGGTTAAAATATTTGCTTCTATAAATATATTTATCGCTTCCTTGTTATTCGGTTTCGCTTATATAAAAACTAAAAGTTTAGCAATGCCGATTGGTATACATTTCATGGCTAATTTCATCCAAGGTCCTATACTTGGTTTTGGCGTAAGTGGTAGCCAAGAACCAAGTATTTGCAATCCGGTAATGATTGATGCTCCGCTTTGGCTAACCGGCGGCGATTTTGGTATTGAGGCAAGTGCTTTCGGATTGCTGATTTTAGTGTTGATTACATTTTGGGTAAAATTTAAACTTCCGGAAAAGTGGGGAAATAATTAAGATGATTTATAGATAATTAAACTTCAAAAAGTTAATGCTCCCCATTCTTTAAAATTCGTTTTCGAATTCTACTTAATGATTCCGGTTTTACACCTATATAACTGGCTATTTGATACTGCGGAATTCGCTGAAATAAATCAGGACGCGATTGCAAGAGTTTTAAATAGCGCTGCTCCGGCGAATCGGTTAGGTAGCCGGTGAGCAATTTTTTTTGTTCTGCAAAGTCTGCCTCAACTATAGCCCTGGAGATAGTTTCAAAACGAGGAAAGTTTTTAAACATGGCTTGCGCTTGTTGTTCATTTCCAACACTTACTGTTGTGTCTTCGGCACATATTAAAAATGTTGCTGCAGCATTTTGGGGACTAAAATTATTGAGTGAAATTACCCATTGCTCTTCGGTGAAAAAGTTGGTAGTTTTTTCTTCTCCCTCTACTAAAACATATTCCCTTATGCAGCCTTCCATAACAAAATAAGTATCGGTAGCAACCTGACCGGCTTTTAATAAGAATGCACCTTTTTTAAATACTTTAACAACCATGTTTTCAGCAATAGCATTTGCTTCTTCCTCAGAAAGAGGTGATAGTTTTGCGAAGTAGTTTACAAATTGGTTGTTCATGCTGAATGATAATGCATTATAAACGTAGTTTAAATTATAATAATTTGACATAAATATATGAATTATCAATCTTTCCCGGCTAGCCAAGTGTTAACATTCATTTCGAATTTAATTTCATTTTTTCCATGTAAACCAATTGCTTGCCAGCCTTTTTTGCTATAAAATATTTCAGCTCTGGTATTTGGTGATGTGCCTAACCAGACCGTTTTAGGGGTCTGCTCAAAATACCAATCGAGCATTACATCATGTAACTGCGACCCGATACCTTTTTTCTCAAATTCAGGATGCACAAACAGCGCCCAAATGTTGTTCTCTTGTAAATCAACAATCGAAAAACCAACAACTGACTCATTTATTACGCAAACCCATCCTTTACCTCGATTGGTGATATAATTTGCACAATCGGAATCGGTTACCAAATTTGGATCAGAAAGCATATTTTCGGTAACTGCATTGCGAACAAATTGAATTTGAGGGATATCTGTAATTGTGGCAGGTCTTATTTGCATAATTTACGAAGGTGTCGGGTATCAATTTATAAATTCTCTTATTAGATATCTATTAATTTGGGTATGCCGGCACCAAAGGTGATATTCATGGGGTTTTGATACAGGGCTGAATTATTTGCTGTTCGCATAAGTAATGGTAATGTTAAGCATGTCGATAAAACTTTAAGTTTCATACGAGCCTATTTGTGATAACTATTGCATTGAAACAAATTATTTCCGCAGTATCCCAATTTTTAACAAAAACCATTTAAACTGTAAAACCCTAATTAGCAAGATACTATTTGGCTATCAACATTTTAATCGTGGTAAACCAACATAGGCACATCTTCATGAAATACCAATTTCTTGGTGATGCTACTTTCAAAAATATCCATCCAATAAGTTTTCTGTTTCATCACAACTAATAAGTCAATGTCATGCGATTTTACATAGTAATCAATTCCATCGGTAATATTGATATTATCAACCAATTCAAATGTAATTCTACGATCGTTGGCTTCAGTTTTGTATTGTTCAATAAAATCACGGATAATGGCATTCTCAACTTCTAAGTTGCTATCATGCACATGGAAACATTTAATTTGTGCACCTAAAGTGTCAGCAACTTCTAATAATCGTCCAATTACGCTATTGTCGGCAAACGATAAATCGGATGCATATCCAATTTTATCTATAGGCTTAAAGGTATAGTTTTCAGGAACTGTAAATACAGGCACATCACTTTTCTTGATAATGGAGCTAACATCGCTGCCTCCAAGAAATCTTTTTAAACCGGTTGGTCGTTTTGCACAGATAACAATGAAACTAGCCTTAATTTCATTTGCAGCACGGGTAACTTCGTCGCCAACAAATCCCATTTTTATTAGCGTTTCCACCCTTGTGAGTTGTGGCGTGCTATCGTGGTATCTCGCTTGTAATTCGTCCTTAAAATGCTTCATTTTTTCAACAATAGCATTTTCGGTGATGCTTACCATCTCCTCGGTTACATCAGCCATCCGCGTTTCATCAACACTCGGGAAATTCATCGGCAACGGATAAACATGCATTAACGTGATAGTATGGTTCAGTTTTTTGGCCAAATTGAGGGCAAATCCAAAGCAATTGGCAGATTGTTCACTAAAGTCGGTTGGGAAAAGTATGCTCATAACTTTTATTTTAACGTAAATTTACGGCATAAAACCCGCTAAATGGGTGTTTTAGACTGCCAAATGGAAATATTTTTCGATAACCTGTAACTTTTTACCTACCCAATACGCCATATAGTCGGATGACACCAAAAGAGTATAATGAAACAGTAGATATGTGGGCTGATGGTGTCTACCGATTCATCCGCAAGAGCTTAAAGCACGACGACGATGCTCGAGATATTGTTCAAAATGCTTTCGAAATTTTGTGGAAGAATCATGAAAATGTTCAGTTTGACAAGGCGAAAAGCTATTTATTCAGCACGGCTTATCACAATATGATAGACCATATTCGTAAACATAAGCGGATGGACTACGTAGAAGAAATTGATGAAGCAGCTAAAGGAGGAACAAGAGAGGTGCAGGTGGATGTGAAAGAAGCGATTGAAAAGGCACTGCAATTGTTACCCGATGTGCAAAAAAACTGTGTGTTGTTGAGAGATTATGAGGGATACAGTTACGAAGAAATAGGAGAGATGCTCAATTTGAATGAGAGTCAAGTTAAAGTTTACATTTTCAGGGCCAGAAAAACCCTAAAAGAATATTTAGTAAGTATACATCATTTAATATGAAAATAAATATCAATAATTACGAAGCGTGGATGATAGATTACATTGAAGGTAATTTATCTGCAGCCGATGAAAAAGAACTCAGCGAGTTTCTTACTTTTCATCCTGAGCTGAAAGCTGAATTGGATTTATTCAGTGAAACCAAGCTTGCTCCCGATACAACCGTGATTTTTGCAGATAAACAAAGTTTGAAAAAAGCGGAAGGCGGGCGTGTAATTACGATGTTCAGCTGGATTAAATATTCAGCAGCTGTTGCAGCAGTGATGATGTTGTTTGTGGGTGTGAGGATGTATAACGGCAGCAAACAACAAATGGCTATACAACCATATAATTATGAAATGAGCAACGAAGATTTTGCTTTCGAAAGACCAGCAAATGAGGTAAGTGAAACACCGGTTGCTAATGATGTTAAAATTAATAAGAACAACTTTTTCGCCGGTAATACCAAACCTGTGAAAAACAAAATTCCGGCTTCAACTACCGAATTAAAAGAGAATAATAATCGGGAAATTAATCCGATACAGAATATTGAATATGCCAAAGCAAAATCAATAAAAGTTAAAGATTATAGTAATGAGCAATTACAATTAAATCCGATTGTCGTAGAAGAAGAAATTTATTTTGCATCAAATGAAGATAAACATAACACTACTGTTCAAAATGTAACAGATATTTCATTAAACGATAATAAAACAGTAGTTGATTGGTGGATAGATGCAGTAGCAATAGGCGGTGAAATAGGCGGTGTTGTTGAAGGTGTGCGCGACTATGATTTTAATCCATTTGAAAAAGACAATTCAGAAATAACAAAAACGCGTAATATCAATATCCTCGGATTTAGCTATTACAGCAGAAAAAAATAATAAAAATCACAATTAAATACAACGCTATGAGAAAGTTAATGTTAATGAGTACAGTATTAATGGGAAGCATGTTTGTTCAAGCTCAAATTGTACCACCACCACCTCCGCCACCAACAGCAACCGATGGTGCATCACATGAAGAATTGGCACCACCTGAACCCGATCAAATATTTATTGGCGATATGGAAGTTGTTATTGATACATTACCGGGTGATTCTACCGCTATTACTATTGGCAACTGGCGATTAATTGTGCACGAAGAAGGCGAAGATGCTGAAGACGTTGATGTTACCTTCGGTAAAGTTCCTGAAGTTGAGGAAGTAGATAGCAGATACGTTGATAAATTTGATACCGAATGGTTTTTATTCGATATGGGTTATAACACATTTTTAAATGAAGATAATAAAGTACAAGTTGATGCTCCATATTCAGAAATGGAAGATTTGCACTCTTGGGGAAGTTTTGATGTGAACTTACATATGTTTCGCTCTCGCGTAAATATTGCAAAAGGTTACCTTAACTTTAATTATGGTTTGAGTTTCGAATGGCACCATTTCCGATTTGATAATAATTTCTCAATAGTACCTGATGTAGATACATTTACCATCAATACTGAAACTATTGAATACGAAAAAAATAAATTCAATACTACACATTTAACTCTCCCTGTATTAATCGGATTTGAAACAAAACCTTGGGATACCGAAAACAGTTTCAGAATGCAATTTGGTTACAGCCCGGGTTTAATGTTGCGCGGCAAAACAAAATTGAAATACGACGGACAAAAAGATATCGAAAAAGGAGATTTTAATCTCGCGTCTTTCCGTCATGAAGTTAACTATGTAATTGGTTACGGAGATTTTAATCTCTATGCATCATACGACCTCAACAGCATGTTTGCCGAAGGCGAAGGTCCGGAACTCCACCCATTTTCTGTCGGTCTTGTAATCAGAAAAGGTTTCTAATAAATAACATTACTTCTTATATAGGTTTGGTCACCATAAAGGCAGGGTAGCAATATCCTGCCTTTTTAATTTTAAAGATGCATGATGCAGGTGTTATGTGTTTGTGGAGTGTGTTTGTGGTGTGTGTTTGTTTCCCGCAATTCCGATTGCATCGGAACGCAAAAGGAACCCACGCGAAGGACACAAAATAAATACAAAAAATAAATACATCGTACCGATTTTTGCTTGCATTTATTTTGCGTCCTTCGCGTGTGTTCTTTCGTGCTCTTTGCGGGAAACAAGCACATCCTACAAAAAAAAGTCCAATAAAACCTCCCCATCTCATTCAACCTCCCCACCAAAATTTTGTTCAATTTTGCTCAATCTTGTTCAATCTTTTTCAATCTCTTCCCCAATCTCTTGCTCAATCATCAAATCCTTCCTCCCTTCTCTCCAAAGCATGAAATTCCAAACAGCAGCAACAAAAAAACTACCAACCGCCAACCAGAATCCAATTTTCATCTTTATTTCAACATTCAAGTCGATATTCAACTTTCCTCCACTTTCATTTTG
>JANMLV010000086.1:0-25118 GCA_031372705.1 Bacteroidota bacterium
TAGGAAATTTTAATTTAGCCACAAAGACCCAAAGGCCTCGAAGGTGCGCTAAGGTGTGTTTTGCAAATAATAGCTGATATAATTATTTTTCAAACACTTACTTCGTGTTACTTTGGGCCACTTCGCGCCTTCGTGGCTAAAAACATTATGCTGATATTTAATTATCAATTTTAACCGTATCAACATACTGTTCCATTTCTGTCAGCACCTCTTTAATTAATTCCTCATTAAATGCATCGACTGGAATGGTGTAATTAAAATCAACCAACCACGAATTATTTATGTTCAATAATAATGTTTGCATCGAAGTGCTATCCAGCGATGACCAAACATGAATAAATGCAGAATCATTTTTAATAACAGATTTACTTTCATCTACCCGATAAATATATTTAGTAGGCTCTGATGCTTCAATTATTTGCAATGCAGCTTCAATAAATTTAAAATCGTTGCGCAATTTTTCTTTGCTGGCATCGGTAACTAAAGCGCTGGCTTTTTCAAGATTATGTTCATTATACAACATATTGTAAAATTCTACAGCAACCGATTCCGGTGTAGATTTTTTTGATGAGCAGGAGGAAAAAAATATACCTGTCAATAGCAAAGCAATTATTGAAAATTTAAGCATAACCATGAATTGGATACAAAATAAGGTAAAGCAAGGGAGATTTGAAAAGAAATTTATGCTGTTTAAGTCGTGGTTCGTATTAAAAGCAACATAGATGGAACGGATTTAACGGATAAAAAACGGATTTAATCTGTGCAAACCCGTTAAATCCGTTCCATCTGTGCCTGCCTGCCGGTGTAAGTTAGGCAGGTTCCTTTTTAGTAGAAGTTGATATACATAAAAAAACCGCCTCGAATGGAGACGGTTTTGTATTTCAATTATTTAAAATTAACTACATCCTAAGCTCTCACCGCAGTTAAGACATTTGTAGCAAGTACCATTGCGAATAGTGGTGTGACCACATTTCGGACAAGGTGGCGCATCGCCCATTAACGATTTGTTAGCTGCGTCAGACGCATTTACAATTTCGTATTTTTCGGCAGTGGCTTTTCTGGTTGCCTGGTCTTTTTTTGCTTTTGTTTCAGCTATTGGTTCTGTTACCGGATAGTTGCCAGTTGCTTCTGTTGAAATATCTTGAGTCGATTTTTCTAAATTACTCAAATCTTCCGGTGCAACATGCACTAAGTCGGTGCGGTTTAAATATTCAAATCCTAATAATCGGAATACATAATCCACTATAGATGTACTGAATTTAATATTTGCGTGATCAACCGGTCCGCTTGGTTCGAAACGGGTGAAGGTAAACTTATCGGCAAACTCTTCTAATGGAACACCATATTGTAAACCTATGGATACCGAAATCGCGAAGCAGTTTAATAATGAACGATAAGATGCACCTTCTTTATGCATATCGATAAAGATTTCACCTAACGTACCATCTTCGTATTCACCTGTGCGAACAAATATTGTTTGTCCTCCGATTTTCGATTTTTGTGTGAAGCCGTCGCGTTTCGCAGGCAACTTCTTGCGTTCAACCACGCGTGACAACTGACGTTTGAAAATAGTGTCGGTTGATTGCATAATTATTGTGCGCGCAGCTTCTAAAACTTCATCAGAAGTCCAAACATGTTTTGGTGCTTCCACTTCTTCTTTCGAATCGCTTTTAGTTGAAAGCGGTTGAGATAATTTAGAACCATCGCGATATAATGCATTGGCTTTTAATCCTAATTGCCAGCTCATCATATAGCATCCTTCAATATCTTCAACGGTTGCTTCGTGTGGAAGATTAATTGTTTTTGAAATGGCACCCGAAATAAATGGTTGAACGGCACCCATCATACGAACGTGTCCGTATTGGTGAATATAACGCTCTCCAATTTTTCCGCATTTATTTGCGCAATCAAATACTGAATAATGTTTTTCTTGTAAGTGCGGTGCACCTTCAATAGTCATTGTTCCGCAGATATGATTATTTGCTGCTTCAATTTCTTCTTTAGAAAATCCTAAAGCGCGCAATAAATTAAATCCCGATTCAGTATAATGCTCTGCACTGTAACCCAGGCGTTCCATTGTTGCTTCGCCTAATGTGTAAACATTAAATGCAAAAGTAATATCAAACGCTGCAGCCATAATTGAATCAACGTGTTCAACTTCAGCTTGCGTAAATCCTTTTAATTTTAATGATTCGTGATTAATGGATGGTGCATTTTTTAATGTACCTGTTCCTTTTGCATAATTTACGATATCCTCAATACTTTGATCTTTATAACCGAGGTTTTTTAATGCCAGCGGAATAGATTGGTTAATGATTTTAAAATAACCACCACCCGATAATTTTTTGAATTTCACTAAAGCGAAATCAGGTTCAACACCGGTAGTATCGCAATCCATTAATAAACCAATAGTTCCTGTTGGTGCAATTACTGTTGATTGTGCATTGCGGTAACCATGTTGCTCACCTAATTGTAATGCGCCATCCCATGCGTTGCATGCAGCTTTGAGTAAATACTCAGGACATAAAGCCTGGTCGATACCCATTGGTTTAATTTCTAAATTCTCATAATTTTCTGAAGCGTTGTATGCTGCATAACGGTGGTTACGCATAACACGCATCATATCTTCCTTATTTAAATCATATCCTTTAAATGTGCCTAATACGCCGGCCATTTCTGCAGATGTTTTATAAGAAATACCCGTCATGATTGCAGAAATAGAACCTGCAATAGCGCGAGCCTTATCACTATCGTAAGGAATACCCGATACCATTAATACAGAACCTAGGTTGGCAAATCCTAAACCAAGTGTGCGGAATTCATATGATAATTCTGCAACTTCCTTAGATGGGAATTGCGCCATTAATACCGAAATTTCTAATACAACTGTCCAAATGCGACAAGCATTTTCAAATGCTTCTACGTTGAATACTAATTTATCATCGTCGTAGAATTTGCGCAAGTTGATTGATGCAAGGTTGCAAGCGGTATTGTCGAGGAACATATATTCGCTGCATGGGTTAGATGCGTTGATGCGTCCTGATTTAGGACAAGTATGCCACTCGTTAATAGTTGTATCGTATTGAATACCCGGGTCAGCACAACGCCAAGCAGCGTAGGCAATTTTTTCCCATAACTTTTTCGCGTCAACGGTTTTCATTACTTTACCGTTAGAGCGACCAATTAATTCCCATTCTTTTTCTTCTTCTAAAGCTTTGAAGAATTTATTAGAAATACGAACCGAGTTATTTGAGTTTTGTCCTGTAACTGTGCGGTAAGCTTCACCTTCATAATCAGATGAATAACCTGCAGCTATTAAGGCAGCAACTTTATCTTCTTCTTTTACTTTCCAGTCGATAAATGTTTCAATTTCAGGGTGATCTAAATCTAAGCACACCATTTTAGCAGCGCGACGAGTTGTTCCACCCGATTTAATTGCACCTGCAGCAGCATCACCAATCTTTAAGAAACTCATTAAGCCGCTGGAAGTTCCACCGCCTGATAATTTTTCACCTTCACCACGAATTTTGGAATAGTTAGTTCCAACACCTGAACCATATTTAAAGATACGTGCTTCACGTGTCCATAAATCCATTATACCACCTGCATTAACCAAATCGTCATCCACACTTAAAATAAAGCAAGCATGTGGCTGAGGACGCTCGTAAGCGGAAGTAGATTTTTTTAACTCTTCTGTTACCGGGTCAACATAATAGTGTCCCTGAGGCTTTCCTTTTATGCCATACGCCGAATATAATCCGGTATTAAACCATTGTGGTGAGTTTGGCGCAGCTAGTTGACCAACTAACATATATACTAACTCATCATAAAATATACCTGCATCTTTAGCCGACGCAAAATAATTATGCTCTTGTCCCCATTGCATCCAACAGTCTGCCATACGATGTGCAACTTGTTTAATAGATGTTTCGCTTCCCAAAGAACCGTCAGCTTGCGGAACACCTGCCTTGCGGAAATACTTCTGCGCAAGAATGTCGGTTGCCACCTGGCTCCATTCTTTTGGAACTTCAACATTATACATTTCAAATACTGCATCCCCGGTAGTATTCCGGATAACGGAAGCACGCAGCTCATACTCGTATTGGTCATACGGGCTTACTCCCTCTTTTGTAAAGTAGCGGTTAAACTGTAACCCTGCTTTTTGTTTTTTAGCGCTGGCCATAAATTAATTCAGATTCGTTTCGGTTCTTAAATAGGTAATTGGTTATCGACAGAAAAACCTCCCACTTTTCGGCGAGAGGTTTCACGAAAGTAGGACATAAAACTGTTTACAAACAAGTCACACTTTTCCACCCCCATGTTCATAAACGACCTTTTGTATTGTTTACACTGCAATGCGTTTGTACACATATATTTTTATATAATATGATTGATGAATCGTACTGTGTTCTTATGTTGAAATAAACATATAAAATGGGGAAAACATTTCATAAAAAAATTTGGATGCCGAAAAAAGAGATGTTTAATAGGTATAAAATCATATAAAGAATACGTATCTTTAAACTTCATACGTATAATGAAGACAAAACTTACCTTAAGCATCGATAAAAACGCAATTAAAAAAGCGCGTGCAATTAGTCGTAATCAAAAGCGATCTGTATCTGCTTTGTTTGAAGAATATATTGAACGCTTGTATGAAATAAATGATACAACAGAAAAAAAACCACCTGTCATTTTATTATCGAAAGGAATTATTAAATGGAAATACCCTGAACAAATTTCCTATAAAGAATTAATTAAAAATAAAGAAGATAAACCTACTCGTTGAAAACAGTTTTTATTGATACCGATATTTTGCTCGATTTTTATTTCGGGAGAAAACCGTTTGGCGATTACGCTGAACAGGTATTAGTATTATGTGAAAATAAAAAACTGGAAGCATTTATCAGTATACAAAGTATTATTACATGTTATTATTTTTTGCGTAAAGAAATAGGTAAAGTAAAAGCCGTTGAACATTTGCAACAACTATTACAAATTGTATCCATTATTGAAACAGATAAACAAGATATTTTAATTGCATTTAATTCAAACTTCCATGAACTTGAAGAAGCCCTCCTCCACGGCGCTGCAACTAAAGTAGATTATACTGATGCCATTATTACCAGAAACACCAAAGATTTTAAAAATGCCGTGGTGCCGGTGATGAATGCGGGGGAGTTTATGAAGAGGCACTGATGTGCAAATGTACCGATGTGCAAATGTACCAATTAAACAGCCGAGCAGCCAATGTGCTAATGTGCTAATGTGCTAATCAAACAGCCGAATCAATGTGCTAATATGACGATGTGCTAATTAAACAGCCAAACTATTGTAAAGAAAGCACAATTGAACTTCTTATGAATACTTTTGAATTGTACCTATAATCCCATTTGCACATTGGTACATCGGTACATTTGCACATTGGCACATTGGCTCTCTCCGCGTTCTCCGCTTCTCCGTCCCTCCGCGTGAAACAAAAAAACCTCATTGTGAACTTTTTCCCAATTTTATATGTATATACACACATATTTGCACAAAACATCTAAACGCAATTATGAAAAACTCAGTACTCCACCTCGCAAACACCCGTGGCCTCGCAAATCACGGCTGGCTCAATTCGTATCATACCTTCAGTTTTGCACAGTATCACAACCCTGAACGGGTTCATTTTGGTGTGTTGAGGGTGCTTAACGACGATACTGTTGCAGCAGGAATGGGATTTGGTAAACACCCACACGACAATATGGAAATAATATCTATTCCATTGGAGGGAGATTTGGAGCATCAAGACAGTATGGGTAATAAAACGGTAATACGTGCCGGCGACATACAAGTAATGAGCGCCGGAACCGGTGTTACCCATAGCGAATACAATAAAAATACCGACAAGCCGGTAAAATTTTTACAAATATGGGTGTTCCCGAATAAAAAAAATGTGGAGCCAAGGTATAATCAGATAACACTAAATACTGAAGACAGTAGAAATAAATTACAACAATTTTTATCGCCAAATGCCGAAGATGAAGGTGTGTGGATTCACCAAAATGCGTGGTTTCATTTAGGCAGTTTTGATAATAATATTGAATCAACCTATCAATTAAAAGATAACACAAATGGTGTTTACGTTTTTGTATTGAATGGTATGGTAAAAATAGATGAACAAGTATTAAACATTCGCGATGGTTTTGGTATTTGGGATGTTGAAAAAATTAATATCACATCGCTGGAAGCAAATACCCGATTATTAATAATGGAAGTTCCAATGCATTTAAATTAAACAACAAATAACATAAAAATGATTACAGCAACTACAACAACAACTAAATGGGTGGTAGATCCAACCCACTCGAGCATCGGATTTAGTGTAAAACACATGATGATGACTACAGTTAGAGGTGAATTTGATAAATACACCATCAACGTAGAAACAACAGGTGAAGATTTTATGACTGCACAAATTGAATTTACTGCAGAAACTGCAAGTGTAAATTCACGCAACGAAGCGCGCGACGGACATTTGCGCAGCAACGATTTTTTTAATGCTGAAGAATTTCCGACAATTAAATTTAAACCAACCAAATTCGAAAATGTTGACAGCGATGGCAGCTACGAATTATATGGCGATTTAACCATTCGCGACATTACAAAAAACATTAAGCTGGATGTTGAATTTGGCGGGGTAATGAAAGACCCTTGGGGTAATGCCAAAGCAGGCTTTACCATTAATGGAAAAATTAACCGCAAAGATTGGAACCTTAATTGGAACGCAGCACTCGAAACAGGTGGATTATTAGTGAGCGAGGACGTAAGAATTAATTGTGAAATACAATTGGTTGAAGTGAAGTGATGAAGGTGCGCTGTGGCGCTGATTAAAAAAATGATATTGTTTGAACCTCTTGGGAAACCAGGGGGTTTTTTATTTTGGGATTAAACCAAATTGAGCAAGATTTAGGGTAAGGACTAATGAGGTAAATCGTGCTTCGATGATTTTTTGATTGAACAAGAATTAGATGCATGGCACAAATGTAAATCGTGCTTCGTTGATTTTTAGATTGAGCAAAATTGCCAAAATTGAGCAAAATTTAAGGAACGTTTTTAAGTAAAATTCATTCTTCGATTTTTATTGTAAAACGAATTGAGAAGTTGCAATAATTGCTATTAATTTCAATTTTACTACCAAACCCAAATTTTGTTCAATTTTGCTCAATCTTGTTCAATGGCTGTTTCAATTCCTCTCCGGTTATTTTATTTTACTTTCTATCTTAATAGGATCGGAAATCCTTCCTCCAGCCCTGATTGCAGCGGAAACCCCGGAAGCCGCTTTTTCGGCGGCTGAGGAGTTGGAGTGAAAAGCAGGAACAAAATGAGTTGGCATAGTGGAGGTTCCTGCTTCAAAAAAAGAAACCGTCAATTGGGCTGTGTCCTCCTTTCCTATCACTAAAAATCCCTATTTTTGCCCTTATCCGAAACAATGCGTAGCCAATTATACCAAAAAATAGCAGCAGATCACAGCCAAGGACTGAAAAAGTTCGCGGTTTTAATCGACCCTGATGAGGTGGATGCTAAGGCGTTGAATCAGTTGGTTGAATTGGGTAATGCCAATCATGTTGACTACTTTTTTGTGGGTGGAAGCTTGGTTACGGGCGATTTTATGGATACTACCATTAAAACCCTGAAACAAAACACCAATATTCCGGTGGTTATATTTCCGGGTAGCATTCAGCAGGTTAACCCTAACGCGGATGCGCTTTTGTTTTTATCGCTGATTAGTGGCAGAAACCCTGAATTTTTAATTGGCAGTCAGGTTTTGGCGGCTCCGTATGTTAAAAAATCGGGTATTGAATCCATTTCAACGGGCTACATTCTTATTGACGGTGGCGCGCCAACAACAGTGAGCTATATTTCAAACACTAGTCCGATTCCATCCGATAAGCCTGAAATTGCAGCCTGCACGGCTATGGCAGGTGAATTATTGGGCATGAAACTTATTTATATGGACGCCGGCAGTGGCGCCAGGAGAGCTATTCCGGCCGATGTTATTGCTGCAGTGCATAAGCATACCGAATTGCCTATAATTGTTGGCGGTGGCATTAAAACGCCTGAAAAAGCACTGGAAAACTGCAACGCCGGTGCCGATATTATTGTTGTGGGTAATGCGATTGAAAAGGACCATTCTTTAATTAAAGAAATCGCCTTTGCTATTCATTCCGTTACTGTTTAATACATTTTGATTGCTGATTACATTGTTATTTTTTTTGATTAACCTAATTGCTACGGGTTTAATAAGATAGTTATATTTTTACACCATGCGTGGAACTGTTGTTCAAAGTACCGGAAATTTTTATGATGTGTTGATGGCTGACGACAGCATAATTGTTTGTCGTTTAAAAGGAAAATTTCGTTTGGAAAATAAAAAACAAACGAACCCGATTGCTGTAGGCGATTTTGTAATGATTGAAAAAGATGAACAAAATAATTACAGCATTTATGAAATTTTACCGCGCAATAATTATATAGTAAGAAGCGACATTCATAAAAAAGAATATAAACATGTTATTGCATCGAATGTTGACCAAGCCGTAGTTATTGCATCGTTGCGACAACCACGCACTGCATTTGGATTTATTGACAGGGTATTGCTAACCAGCGAAGTATATGGTATTCCGGCTAAAGTAATTTTTAATAAACACGATTTATATAAAGAAAAAGATGATGCTTTATTGCAAGAATTAATATTTAGTTATAATGACGCGGGGTATGAAAGTTTTTCAACTTCTGTTTTAAACAAAGAAAACTTGGAGCAACTGCATGCAGTTTTTGAAAACAAAACTACTTTAATTATTGGCTTGTCGGGCGTTGGAAAATCATCACTGGTGAATAGTATTTTTCCGCATTTAAATTTAAAAATTGGCGCAATTTCAGCATATTCTGAAAAGGGATTACACACAACTACTTTTGCACACATGTATCGCATTAATGAACATTCATTTATTATAGATACTCCCGGCATAAAAGAATTTGGATTGGTTGACATTGATGCTTATGAAGTTGGACACTATTTTCCTGAAATAAGAAAAGAAATGCATAATTGTAAGTTCAACGATTGTGTGCATATTAACGAAGCCGGTTGTGCAATCAAACAATTATTGGAAGAAGGCAAGTTTTCGCCAACCCGATACACCAGTTATATTACTTTTTTTGAAGAAATTAAAGCAGCTAAAAAGTGGTGATATGAGAGTGGTTATACAACGTGTTTCAAGCGCAAGTGTGCAAATAGAAAACAAAATACATGCACATATTGGTACGGGTTTACTTGTTTTATTGGGTATTGAAGCCGATGACACTGCTGAAGATATTACCTGGTTAACACAAAAAATTGCTCAGTTGCGCATTTTTGAAGATGAACAGGGATTAATGAATATTAGTGTGCAAGATATTGCCGGAGAAATATTAGTGGTAAGTCAATTTACCCTGTTTGCTTCCACTAAAAAAGGCAATCGACCTTCATTTATTCGCAGTGCTAAACCGGATTATGCCATACCGTTGTATGAACAATTTGTGGCAACACTTGCCCAATTAATTGAAAAGCCTGTTGCCACGGGCGTTTTTGGTGCAGATATGCAGGTGAGTTTAATAAATAATGGTCCGGTTACAATTACTATAGACAGTAAGGCTCGAGAATAATGTTTATATTTTTTAATTTTGCGTCACGTTGAAAAAGTTTTTCTCTAAATATTTTGAATATCTACTAATAGGAAACACCATATTAATGGTTTTTCTTAAACCCAATTTGCCTACTTATGGCGAAAGAATGAGTATGATATTATTTGGAACGCTTTCCTTTTATTACTTGGCTTCGGGCATATTGGTGTTTTTAGATAAAGCCAGAATTGGCAGAATAATGCGATTAATTTATTTATTTGGGTTATGGTCGGTTTCGTTAACGGTTATGGCAGTAATGGCTCGCACTTTGCTGCTGCAAATGGATAAACAACTGTTAGTAATATCGATATCGGCTAGCATTGGTTTAATGGCTTATTTATTTTTATACTACCGCAAACTGGAGGCCGATGATAAAAGCACCTTGCTTATTTGGATACAACCATTGTTTGTGCGCTCAATACTTGCACTTTGCATTTCAATTGGATTTTTAGTGAGCAGTAATTACGGGATTTATCAATTATTTGGCACGCATAAAAACGATGCACGTTATATTCAAAAAGCGGTAAATGCTTATGAAAATCCGGAAGACACTGCTATAGTAAATGAATACCATAGGTATGATGAGCAAATAAAAGGTATTCGAGAAATATCTGAATAAAGCATGGCGAAATTCTTTTAAAACTGGACGTGTTTAGCAGGTAATTTTAATTTTATAGTGTAGAAAAATAATGTTTAAGGTAGCCACGAAGTCTCGAAGTGGCCCAAAGTAACACGAAGAAATTATCGGAAAATAAAAAATTTTACATGAAGGTTTAATCCATTTTATTACATCTTCCCTTAGCGAAACTTCGAGCCGTTTCCCGTCTTCGTGGCCCACTGAACAATTTCCCTTTTTGCAAAAAGTCATTATTCAAATGCTGAATGACCAACAAGGTTTATACATAAAAGGCTAAACGACGAATTAAAAATGTTAAATCATCAACGAACTTGCCATCTATATCAAATGTAAACTGCTCAGCGGGTAAATCTAATATGATATAAGGGTCTATTTCAAAATATAGAACCTGTGTAACTGCAAAATTTCACAATAGTTAAAACGAAACTGACAAGCCGATGTATGCTGATAGTTTTTTTTCCATTTTTTCGTTTTCATAATTTAATAAATTTAATTCAAAACAACCTTCCTTGTAATATCTATCTCCTCATTCTTTAACTTTACCAAATAAACGCCATTCGTAAAATTATCCATGGGGATGGAAATACTTGTTGAAGCGGCGATTGTTTCGTAAACCGTTGCCCCTGATAAATTAAAAATGGTAATTGTTGTATTGCTTACCATACCGGTTATTTGAATCGTAGTTCCAAAAGCATAAATTTGAGGCATATTTTCAATTGGGTTTTGCTCAATTGAAACATAATGAGTTGTATCTCCTGCTAATATAGCATTGTCCGGCGTTAGCTCATACGCATAATCTTTTATTATTAATGTGCGGCCGGTGTCAATTACATCACAGCGAATCCAGCCGTAATGGTTGTTACCGTCATCATCTAATAGTTTGAAACCTAAATATTTATCGATAGATTCAAGTATATCAAAGTTATACCATTCACAATTATTGCAAGTCTTTAAACCAGCCCCTAAATAAAAAATAGTTCTTAAGGCTAATACATGGATATCAGCATTATAAAATTGGAGTTCATTATCAATTAAATTAAAACCGTCTAGAGCAAATGGATAATACGTATATGCTTCATAATACCAATCATAATGTTTTAATCCTGCGATAAATAATGAATTATTTACATTGTTCAAAATTAAATCTTGTCTCAACCAATATGACCACCAAGGTGTATACATAAAAAAGCTAAACGATGAATTAAACAATGTTAAGTCATTAACGCCATTATCATCTATATCTAAAGTAAATTGCTCACCGGGTATATCTAAAATAGTATCCGGGTCAATATCAACATAAACAACCTGTGCAGATGCACCATTGCCCATTAACAAAAACGAAGCAGACAAGCTTGTGTACCCTGCCAATTTCAGTTGCCATTTTTTCGTTTTCATAACTTGATAAATTTACAAATTGAAATAACTTTTTCAGCATCAATAATTCGGCATTGGTATGCCCCTGCCGGTAAAGCTTGAACATTTAATTGTTGTGCTACTGTTGCATTTTGTGTAGCAACAACACGTCCGTCTGTGCCAATAATTTCTATTGTATAATTTGTTTCGTCCACCGGGTTGGTGGTATTAAAAATTGCGATTGAAGCTGCAGTTGGATTCGGGTATAACACAAAATTGCTATTTTGATTGCCTGTTACAGATAACCTTGCTTCATTATACACCGGAGCTATTGGCACTTTAATATAACCACACGAATAAGCAGGAACAGAAATACATCCATTTACTACATAGTCGCCTGTACAATTCGGACTGTTTGGCAAGGCAAATATTTGGTCAATTTCTATTAATGGGTCAGGATTCTCCGTTTCATAGCAAATATTAATTATGCCGTTTCCGGGGATAGCCAAATTATCATTGTAATTATAGAACTTGCTTTTTCCTGAAGTGGAATAGGGTTTACTTGCTTTTATACAATAAATGGTAGCATTCCCAAATGCCACATCGTCTGCATCTAATAAGTTAACTAACAAGGTGGGATAAATTTTAAAATCTTGTTCCACTCCGGTTACATTGCTATAATAAATATACAAATTTTGTTTTAATTGATCAATAAATACAGTTGGAGCAACATTGGGTGAAGACGCGCCCATTGCAAAATTAGTAGGCAAATAACGCAACGATTGTTTAGTAATTTGACTGAACATTTCAGCAATAAACATGGTAGTGCGTTTTACATAATAATTTCGAAAGTCGTTGGGGTATAAATCTATATCCAGATTATAAGGCGCTATATTTTTTCCTAATAAAACCCTTTCTTCACTATTGGCAGGGGTTAACATAAACTCCCAAACACCGCCTGAAAAACTATGAAATGTAGCATTAGTTACAAATCCTTGACGATAGCCATTCCTAAAACCTAATTTCATATATCGAAGCCACCATTCTTGAATCAATACTCCATTCATAAAATTGTTGCACATAATCATTGCCATATTTTGATCTGCCTCGTTATAAGAGGGACGTTTCGTTTTTAGATTCCATTCTGTAGGCCAAAGCTCCTTTCCCCCTGCAGAAACAGGTATGTCGAAATGAAAGGTTGCATTATAGGCATCATAAGATTCATTAAATCCATTTTTTGCAAAATCTTTAATTTCTGTTCTTAGATCTACAAAGGCGTCGTACAAGCGTGGGTCAAACGAGTCGAACCACCATGCATCATAATAAGGCGTTGCATCAACGTCGCTGCAAATTAAATTGGCATCAATTCCATCGTGCGTATCATCTCCTAGTAAAATACCTTCGTATTGATTAGTTTCAAAGTAACTATGTATTATAACAGCATCAAACATTTTTTGATCCGGATAATCCGGCACCGGTTCCGAAAACTTATTGTATAGCGCCAGGTTCCAATCTTCATCATCTTCGTTACAAGTTGCCTCTAACATGCGCAATGGGTGTTCAGAATTAGCCGCATGGCCTCTTCCAACTAATCCAATTTTTACATTTAGAAAGTTCTCGCCCCTAAACGCACCAATAAAATCATGGTGGTCTTTCATATATACATAATTGAGGTCTTCCAATTGAAAAACATTTTCATAACCAAGTATATTATTACCTGTAATATACCAATAATATTGATTAAAAGTGCCCATCCCTAAAGCATTGCAATGAAATTTATCGTAACATTCGTTGCCCATTTCAATGCCGGTTACATTAATATTTTCACTTAATAAATAATCTACAACAGCTCGATTTTGTTCAGCTGTTTCGCTTACAATATTTAATACAACTATCACTTTAGGATTATACAAGGGAAATACACCTTTCATATAATTAATTAATGCAATAAACTGGTCTAGATATGAGCCTAGTTCGTTTTGTTGGCTTAGGTATCTGGCTCTAGAAGCGAGGTAAGAATCAATAAATTCCCCATCGATCCATTCTTCTAATTCAGGTTCAATTAAACTAAACATCTGTGCTTCATCAGGATAATCCATCACACCATTTGTCCTATCAAAATATCTTGCAATTTCAAAAATATCGTACCCCAAACCTAGAATCGGGTCTAATACCTCATCGTCATCAGCATCTTTATACGGTAGTAGGTGGCTAAACATAACCGGCGCGCCAGAGGGAATTCTAATTACTTGAGGCTGTAGCTCAGCAAGCCATTGCCATTGCTCCGCTGATGATATATCGTCAGGTAAATTATATGTGCTGAACATATCTGCTAAATTAAAACCAAATATACTTTTTGTAATATTTTTAGGGTATTGTCCGGGTGTAATATGTATTAATGAACTCGAGATATCTTCAGGTGGTGTTGGCATTGCAAAAGCTGCATGCATGTCATCGGGAAAATACCCCTCCATTGAAACAGTTGTGTCTTCGCCCGGAAAAACATATCCAGTGTCTTCGCCGTACAGCCAAATAATGTCTTTCCCATCGGTGTAATAACTAGAGTCATCGTAAATAGCAAAATCATCATAGAACTGTGCTTTGCAGGGTAAATTAGAAAAGGTTAATAAAACTACCCCCCCCAGCAATAATCATGCTAGTTAGCAGTTTTGGTGCAATAAATGTGCAATTGATTTTCATAAAATTATGTTTTAGTGAATGTGTAATAAAACTACTAGTAATTATTGAAAAATCAAAATATATCTATTGCATTGTTAATTATTATTTTACACGTCACCTTTTTTTATCACACACAAGTGTCTAAATTTTATCATTGAACAAAAATGCCAAAATTGAACAAAATTTAAGATAGATTCTGAAGATAAAATCCTTTCTTCGATTGCTATAAAAAATTGAATTTAGAAATTGCAATAATTACTATCCAATTCAACTTTACCACCGAACCAAAATTTTTTTCACCCGATAGCTATCTGGTTTGCTCAATCTTGATTAATGGCTGTTTAAATTTAATCTAACAATATGTACATGAGTGCTAAAATTAGCAGCTTCCTTCTATTGATGGCAGAGATTTAATACTTTTACCACATGAAACGATTCGGTTTTGCTTTATTCCTGCTAATGTTATTTTGCCATTGCAAACCAAAGCAATCAAATGAATCGATACCAAACAGCACGCCTTCAGCAACATTGACAATTGACTCCACACTTGAAAAAAAATTAATTGAAGCCGGCCTCGTAAATGTAAAAACCGTTATTCCTGCTGTATTTGTTGACCTAAAATATTCCACCACCGACAACTTTTTAAAAGCTGATGTTTATGGCGATTTAACCAATGCCTATTTGCAGAAGGATGTTGCCGGGAAACTAAAAGTAGCTTACGAATTATTACAACAACAGCACCCCGACCTCATATTTATTATTTATGATGCAGCTAGGCCGTTGAGTATACAATATAAAATGTGGGAAATATTAGATTTACCCATTGCACAAAAATCAAAATATTTATCAAATCCCGATAAAGGTAGTATTCATAATTACGGTGCTGCAATTGACATGTCGCTTGCGACAAAAAATGGAGAGGCATTGGATATGGGCACACCTTTCGATTTTTTTGGAGAAGAAGCCGAGCCTCAGTTAGAATATAAAATGTTAGCAGAAGGAAAGCTCACCTTGGAGCAAATTAATAATCGAAAAATATTGAGAAGTGTAATGCAGCAAGCCGGGTTTCGTCAATTACCCGCCGAATGGTGGCATTATAATGCATGCTCCAGAGAAGCTGCAAAAACAATTTACAAGGTTATTGAATAATTATATTTTAAACCTTAGCACACCTGTTGCCATAGAAACATAAGGACTTGCTTCGCCAAACCAAGTTGAAATATCGCGTGTTGCGAAACCGAGTTCCCAAATTCTAAAATCGAGTCCTATACCTGCAGGAATATTATAAGCATAACCTCCGCCCGCAGAAACACCTGCTGAAAGTTTTAATACTTTTAATAATCTAAATTGAGCGCCTGCACCGACAACAGGATTTTCAAATGCACCTGAAACATCGTTCATAGGAAAAACTGCATCTACACCAACATCTACAAAATCATTTAATTTAAATGAAGCGCCTAACCTTAAATTAGTTGGCAAACTCACTTCAAATTCGGTGAGTGATGAATATTCTATCAGTTCCTCCTCATTTAACATTTCACTGATTAAATCAATTGGATCGGTTGTAGTAACGCCGCTAAATGCAACAGTATCTAAAACAAAATCATTTATTTGCAATACGTTCGCCGTATATTTCATTTTGCCTATATCGGTAATGGCAATACTCGCTGTTACTGCATCACGCACTTTTAAGCTGAAACCAAAATCCCATCCGGTTCCACGACCAACCGGTTCGGCTGCTGATGTTGTTAATGATGATGATGTAACACCTTCCTCTAATTCTAAAATATCTAAACCCAGTGCACTTAATCCGGTAACTGTTGATCCATCGGTGCGCATATCCAAATAAGCATATCCTAAAATATATTTAAATCCGATTCCGGCATAAGCACTTATTGTTTCTTCGGAGCCGAATAATTTTAATCCATATCCTGCATTGAATGAAGTGTTGATGTTCAATAAAAATTCTGAATCACCAAATAATTCTGATAAACTTAATGGTTCATAGGCTATACCATAAATTTCAGTTGGTGTAATTATAACTGTGTCAAAATAGCCTGCATAATCATAACCCTCAAAAATAATGTTAGCTGCTTCACCGCCAAACTTTGTACTATAACTTGCATTGCCTGAAATACTAAATGCAAATGTTCCTACTTTTGGCACCCGCAAACTAAATCCCAAAGCCATAATATCAATATCAAATTTCAACCCTTCATCTAAAAAAGATTGGGCCAGCAATTCCGATTCCTCTTGCGTAATGGAATCTTCATTATTAAACAAAATGGCCCGCACATCATCTCTAACCAATGCCTCTGAATAAAATCCATATCCAATTTCGCCAATACCTAAAGCAAACGCATGGTCTGTTTGAAAACCTAAATTTGCAGGGTTAATTCCAAGTGCTTGATAATCAGTCACAAATGAAGTAGCAGTGCCACCTCTTCCCGTTGCGCTAAACGATGATTGCTCCAATTGGGCGTATGTTCCCATTACAGATATCAATGCTATTGTCAGAAAAAATGCCTTTTTCATTATTAGTGGTTTTATTGTTTCAAAAGTAGGTATTGTTCAAAGTATTATGCTAGTTATTATACACAAAAATTGCGAAACCTGTCCAAAATATCACCAAAGTTTTGTTCAACCAATTGAAAATATCATCACCACTTGTCAGGGTTTTTGTTATTTTTACTTCTACGAAACGGTTATTAAATTATTGGAATGGTTTTTGAACTTTCCAGCATCACAAAATAAAAACTATTGTATATGACATCTTTAAAAACCCTTAGCCTTTCGGCAATAATGCTCATTGGCACTACCATTTTTGCTCAAAAAGAACTCATAGTAACAGAAGGAACTGCTACCATGAGTTTAGGTGAACGCACCGGTTTTACCATCACTTTAGATAAAGCAGAAGAAAAAGAAACCATTAAAGCACTCAAAACATGGGTGGTAGAGATGCAAAAGAAGGCAGACATAGAAGAATCGGCGAAGCATGAATTAAAAGTTACCAGCTTTGTAAATGCTTCATTAAGTGCTGACCCAATAAACGTATATTTCCTTTTTACCGAATATTCCGACTATATAAAAGTTACCGGCTTTTTTGAAGTAAATCTCACTTTTGTATCTACTTCTACCGTGCCCGAGAAAGTGGAAGCAAGTAAAAATTTCATGCGACGATTTGCAATGCGCATGGAAAAATTGTCGATAGAAGCTGAACTCGTTGCCGCTCAAAAGGAATTAGAAAAACGCAACGACGAGCAAGCTTCATTAGAAAAAAAGAACAAGCAACTCAATGAGCAAATTAAAGAATGTGAAGAAACGATTCAAAAAGCAAAAACAGATTTAGAAGAAAACGGCAATAGCCAAGACAGCAAAAAAGCTGAAATTGCAAAACAAAAAGCGGTAAATGAAGCAATAGAGAAGAAGCTTAAGGAATACGAAAGTTATTAATATCATTTAAAGGGGATTGCGCAAGTTTTCCCCTTTTTTTATCACTGTACTTGACGAAAAACATTACCGTTCTTATTTGTAACAGCTATTTTATAATTTTACATTTCGAATGGCAGCTACGGTAAAGAAAAAACAAAATACGCTCAACAAACAGTATGCACTGGCAGTTGGTGAAAAAAGTTTTGCC
Source organism: Bacteroidota bacterium (assembly GCA_031372705.1). GTDB lineage: Bacteria > Bacteroidota > Bacteroidia > Chitinophagales > BACL12 > UBA7236. The sequence goes on from JANMLV010000086.1 coordinate 18,015, forward strand.
GTATTTGTTTATTTAGAAAGTCGTTACGACTGCCGAGCAAGTATTGGCACAAAAGGCATTCATATTAGGCTCTCTAAATTCATGGCAGAAAATGAGCGTTTCGACCAAGAAATGCAACTGCTCGATTGGGCGAAAAAGTATATCGCAAAAAACGAGTTACACAAAAAACCACCTGCTCACCGCCAATATCGCGATGGTGATACCCTGAAAATAATGAGCAAAGAATTTATAATTCGCATACGTTTTGTTCCTCAAAAAAATGCGAGTTCAGGGTCATTAAAAAATGATATCATACAATTGCAACTCTCTGAGGGCATGTCGCCAAAGCAAGAACAAAAACATAAAACATATTTAGTAAGTAAATTAATCAGCAACGAATTTCAACCGCAAATTGCGCAGCGTGTAGTTTATTTAAATGAGCTCCATTTTAAGAAGCCCATTAAAAAATTGCGTTTGCGCGATAATGTAAGTAATTGGGGCAGCTGCAGTTGGGATGGCAATATTAATATCAGTGTTCGCTTACTATTTGCTCCACCCGAAATTATCGATTATGTTTTAATTCATGAGCTTGCACATCTCGTTGAACATAACCATTCTGACCGGTTTTGGAAGCTGGTAGAAAAAGCAATGCCCGGATATCAACTTGCAGAACAGTGGCTAAATAAAAATGGTGCTTATTGCATTTTTTAAGCCGTTCGGCTGATTTAATTTTTAGGTTTATAGGAAAAAAGCCTATCGCCATTTGATGGAAATAAAACATTTGGAAGTGAATGTTATAAAATGCCATCAAATTGCATTCAATCATCTTATTTTTTTTATCGGCAAATTTCAGGAGTTGCCACAAAGACACGAAGGGGCTCGAAGTTTCGCAAAGGTTATGTTTTGATTTATTAAGTAGCTTATTTTCAAATGCGAATATTAATGTATTGCAGCGAAGCAAACAAATTATTTTAATGCTACACTAATACCGATCAACCCTGACCACTATAATTATTTCCTTCGTGTAACTTCGGGCCACTTCGCGACTTCGCGGCTAAAAAAAGCATTGCCAAATTTTACCAATGAATTGAAAATAAGCATATAAAAATCGCTTTAGCTAAACTACTTTAATTTCTTACCTGCCTTATACCAACGCATATTAATTAGTTTACCGGTAGATGCATACACATATACCATTCCTGTTCCATCACAAATAGTACCTTGGTCTAAACTATTACCATTTTGATCGTAATAGGCATTAATATTCCATAGTTTACCGTTATTATATTCGATGCTATTTTTCAAACTACCATCGTTATGATAAAAATAACTATTCCCATTAAGCTTATGCTTATAATACGACACAGCTGCCATCCTATTGCCATTCGGATAATAAGAAAATTTTTCAATCAAATTGCAATCACCGGTTTCTACTTCGCAATATCGGGCAATTAATTTATAACCGTTAATATCATATTCAGATTGCCAGCCGGCAGGTGCACGTTCTTTACCTCTAACTATATATCGCGCTAAAGTCCAGCTTCTATTTACGTTAAATGACTCAACATATAAAACCGAGTCAACGCCTTCAACTGCGGTAAGATATTTTTCGAATTTTTTATAAATGGTATCTCCGTTAATTAAATTAAATTCCTTCTTAGTGAATACGCCTGTTTGCAATTTACACAAATGCAAATCAAGCAGCGGCGACTGTGCCGGCAATGCGGAAATAAATCCAAATAGTAATATGAACAGTACTATTTTATGCATAAACATTTGTGAAAACTGCCGGAAACAGTTGATGTAAAAAACTGTTATTAGTTGAAAGCATTAAAATTTAGGACAAGGAATTTTTCTTGCCTTTTGAGGAAGGCTTGAAATATATGTCAATGAAATTTCCGGTCCACCATTATTTTTACTTGCTTCATTTAAGGAAGAAATATTTACATCATAACTCAATCCTAGGCTAATTTTTTCGTAGTCGAGTCGCGCTGCAATTACACTAGATTCAGCTTTAACACCTCCATCTACATCGCCAACCACACGTTGCCATATTCCAAATGAAATTGCTGTCGAACTCCACTTCATGCCTTGTAAATAAAATTTCAAGTTAGTACCACCGAAATATTCTCTGTAAGGCCCTTGAAAAACAACCATAACCGCAGGAACAAGTGAAGTCATTTCACCAACAGGAATTTGCGCACCGGCATGACCAGAAGCACGCATATACAGCATATCGGATGTGGAGCCTATTGCTTGGTTAGGTTCATTTAAATGATACATAGAACCACCTAAATACATACTGAATCTATCTTCCCGCGGCACTAAATACCACATTAAGCCGGCGGCTAAATCGAGATATCCCTTGCTTTCAAACCCAAGTGCTTCGCCTGTTGCCAATGTTGGGTCATAATAAACGCCATCGTATTGGCTGGCAAAAGTCATTGCCAAATAATCGACACTCTTTTGCGAATATCCACCTTGAAAACCGGCCGATAAGTAGCTTCTATGGTATCTATCGCCCAGCGTTTTAATATAGGCTAAAGTTAAATTTACTTGGGTGCTGCTGTATTTTGTGTCGCCGGCAACATCTGAAAACGCATTAACGCCAATTCCCATTAAATCGTTTTTCAAAAAAGAAGAGCCAAAATTCGCATCTACACTTGATGCAAATGTATTAAACGGTGCAAACGAATTCCACTGGTTGCGATAGTTCACAATTCCGCGAATATTACCATTAAAAGCCCCTGTTAATGCAGGATTCAGGTTCAATGGCGACGAAAAAAACTGCGAGAAATGAATATCCTGCGCCTGCAATCCAAAAACTGCAAAACAACATAATACGAGAGTGAATTTTCTTATCATACCTGAAATCCTTGAAATAGAGGTTGAAGTTCTGCTTTTTGATGGATATTTCAAAATTAATTGCCTCCGGCTCCTTAAAAATACGATTTTTTGCCATTTTGTGCCTAGATTTCGCTCCTCAGGCCTCAAAAAAGCACATTACCTCTTTTTAAGCGTTAACTTTGCTTCAATGCAGGCTTCTGAAAAAATATCGATTCGCGACCTCTCACTTGAGCAATTAACTAATTTCTTTATAGAAATGGGAGAGCCGGGGTTCCGTGCCAAACAAGTTTATGAATGGCTATGGAAAAAAAGTGCCATGCATTTTGAAGAGATGAGCAATTTATCTAAACCGCTCAGACTATTGCTCGAAGAGAAATTTGCTATAAATCCCATTACTATAGATTTTCAACAAAAAAGCAGCGATGGCACCATAAAATGTCGTTTTATGTTGCATGATGGTCATTTAGTAGAAGGCGTGCTTATTCCCGCCGAAAACAGGATGACAGCCTGCGTTTCGAGCCAGGTTGGATGTAATTTGGGATGTACATTTTGTGCTACCGGTTTTATGAAGGTAAAACGCAACCTTGAACCTTATGAAATTTATGATCAAGTTGTGCTACTCAATAAAGCAGCACTTGAACATCATAAACAACCACTTACCAATATTGTGTTTATGGGAATGGGTGAACCATTGCTCAACTACAACAATGTGCTGGCAGGTATCGAAAAAATTACATCTGAAGATGGATTGCATATTTCGGCAAAACGAATTACTGTTTCTACAGCAGGTTTAGCAAAAATGATTCGCAAGTTAGGCGACGATAAAGTGAAATTCAACTTAGCACTTTCTTTGCATGCTGCCGACGATATTAAACGCAGTAAATTAATGCCGATTAACGATGCCAACAACCTTGGTGAATTAGTAAAAGCATTAAATTATTTCTACGAAAAAACTGAAAACCGTATCACATTTGAATATATTTTATTCGACGGTATTAACGAAAGCATGGAAGATGCAAAAAACCTGGTTGCTTTATGCAGCAGAGTGCCGGCTAGAGTTAACATTATTGAATATAACACTATTAAAGAAGCTGATTTTCACAAATCGAAAGAAATGCAACGCGAAAAATTTATTGCTTATCTCGAAACAAATCGCGTAGTTGCCAAAGTGCGCCGTAGTCGCGGTAAAGATATTGATGCCGCCTGCGGTCAATTAGCCAATAAATAAATCATAATTAATAATTGCCTGTTAAGGTTACTTTACATAAAAATGTATCTTTATCTGATGAAAAGGCAAACTCAGTTAATTTATTCACTAATCGGTATCCTGTTTTTACTAACCGGCTTAATGAGTTGCGATAAAGAATATCGCTGCAATTGTTATCAAGATGTAATGGGTATTGACACCACATTTAACTTAGTTGGTGAAGGTCGCGACCCGCAAGCAACTTGCGATGCTTTTGATTCTGAAACTACTGAATTTGGCATTACTAAAACCGTAGACTGCGAACCGTATTAAATATGAATGGCATAGCGAACAAATATTTCTTGCACACAATTCGCATTATTATTGGCGCAGTTTTTATAGCGTCGGCCATTTTTAAATTGATTGGGGTTGATGCATTTGAAATATATATTTTCAGTTTGCAATGGTTTGGGCTGCCTGTTTCTTCCATAGCTGCAAGATTAATTATTAGCGGCGAATTAATACTCGGATTTTTACTGATTACCAATATTAATTTCGATTTAATAAAAAAAATTACATTAGGTGTACTGATTATATTTTCGGTCTTTCTTTCTATTCAAATTTTTCAAGGTAAAACCGAAAATTGTCATTGCTTTGGAGAAATTATTCAACTGTCGCCAACAGCATCTTTAATTAAAAATATAATTTTAATTGCGCTCTTGTTGGCTGCCTTTCGCAATTCGGGATTTAATATAAAGCAGGCAGCCAATATCAGATTATTTATTATAAGTTTTGCAATTGTATTTCCACCAATAATTTCTCCGCCCGATTTTATGATTCAATGGGAGCAAGTTTCTGATGATGCTTTATCGATTGCCGGCAAACGCATGAACAACGATACCACACTTCAGGCAGCAGGTGCAAATGAAGGAAAGAAATTAATTTGTTTCTTAAGTTTACAATGCAATTATTGCATCCAATCTGCAACCAAAATTTCAATAATAGCTGCAAATAAAAATTTAGGCGACAACGTATTATTTGTGTTTATGGGAGATGAAAAAGACCTGCCTGCATTTTGGGAAAAAAGCAACGCCAAACCTTTTAACTACACATTTATGCCCATGCGACCATTTTTTCAAATTGCCGGGCCGTCGGTTCCCAGTATCTATTTATCGGATAATGGCAATTTTAAGCAACAGTTTAATTATCGAAATATTAATGAGCAAACGATAGCAACATTTTTTAATACGCAATGAAAAAAGTTACCCTGATATTGTTAATGCTAATTTGCACACAATTAGCATCAACACAAAATAATTATAAAATAAGATGTGAGGCAGATACGGCACTCGCACCTTTTTACCATGGAATTGCATCGGGCGATCCTTCGCAAAATAGTGTGTTATTATGGACAAGAATTACTATCGATACAATTGAAAATCCATTAGTTGAATGGCGTGTGGCAACCGATACTTTATTTACCGATATTGTAGCTTCGGGAACGCAAATTTCAAATGCCGAAAACGACTTTTGCATACATGCTGAAGCAACCGGTTTAAATAGCAATACTTGGTATTACTATCAATTTACCTACGAAGGCTTTCATTCACTTACCGGCCGAACAAAAACCCTACCGGAAGGTGATATCGACAGCATGCGATTTGCTATAATTTCTTGTGCAAGTTTAAATGCCGGATATTTTAATGTGTATGATATTATTACCCGCCGAAACGATTTTGATGCCGTTATTTTTTTAGGCGATTACATTTATGAATATGAAAGTGATGGATACGGATATAATAATGCCGTTGACAGACCATATGAACCCGATGGTGAAATTCTATCGTTGAGTGATTACAGAACGCGGCATTCACAATATAAACTCGACAATCAATTACGTGTTTTGCATCAAAATTTTCCCTTTATTTGTTTGTGGGACGACCATGAATTTGCAGATAATGCTTATAACGACGGTGCCGTAAATCACCAGCCATTAATTGAAGGCGATTGGTATGAAAGAGTATTAGCTGCCGAAGATGCTTATTTCGATTGGATGCCGGTTGCCAAAAGCACTGACACGCTTGACCCATTCCGCACTTATCGCTCATTTAATATGGGTAATTTAATTGATTTATTTGTGCTGGATACAAGGGTTGATTATCGCACCAAACAACTTGATTATTTCGATTTTAATTTTGACGATACATCACGCCATATTATTAGCTATGCGCAACGCAATTGGCTGTTTAATGGATTAAGTAACTCAAGTGCACAATGGAAAATTATCGGGCAACAAGTTATGGTATCGCCTTTAACTGCACTTGGTATACCAATTAATGATGATCAATGGGATGGTTATCCGAATGACCAAGAAGCATTACTGCAATTTTTACGCGATAGCATTGCCTACAACAAAGTTATTTTAACAGGCGATATTCATTCGAGTTGGGCAAATGATGTAGCAACACCGGCTTATGATGCAGGAAGTCATACAGGAAGCGCCGCAGTTGAATTTGTTGGGCCAAGTGTTACATCACCAAGTTTAGAATTAGGCTGGGCTGAAGACGCCATTCAATTAATGAATGAACATATAAAATTCATTGATATCGAACATCGCGGATTTTTAATGTTAGATGTAACTAAAGAAAAAACGCAAGGCGATTACTATTTCATCAACAATATTAATACCATTGATACTATTTATAATTATGATGATAGTTGGATGATATTAAATGGTAACAATTGGTTGTATCACGCTGATTCAGCAACCGTGCGCGCAGCAAATAAAATTATTCCACTGGCACCTGCTTGCCCTGCATCGCCGGATACCGCAACCCAAATAATAAACTTTGCTGATTTAGTTTTATTGGGATTATATCCTAATCCTGTATCAACAATATTAACTGTTCAATATAGTTTGTTTGAGCAATAAACGTTTGCCATTCAAATTGATGACATTTCCGGAAAAAAAATCCGACATTTCACAGTTACGCAAAATGTCGGATTAAATATATTTAAATTAAATTTAGCAGATTTAAATGCCGGCAGTTACACTATTTCTTTTATCACCAAAAAAGGCATTAAAACTGCAA
>JANMLV010000104.1:0-4101 GCA_031372705.1 Bacteroidota bacterium
GTTGTAGTAAAACCAACTTTATATCCCATTGTTTTGGCAATGTGAGCATTTAATCGTGTAGTAGTTGTTTTTCCATTTGTTCCTGTAACGGCAATAATTGGAATACGTCCTTTAGTGCCTGCAGGAAATAACATATCTACAACCGGTTCAGCAACGTTTCTGCCAATGCCTTCACTCGGCGCAAGATGCATGCGGAAACCCGGAGCTGCATTAACTTCCAGCACAACACCATTGTTTTCTGACATTGGTACCGAAAGGTCTTTACTCATAATATCAATTCCACAAATATCTAATCCAATTATGCGTGCAATTCTTTCTGCAGTAAAAATATTGTAAGGATGAATATAATCGGTAACATCTGTTGCCGTACCTCCGGTAGATAAATTTGCTGTTGATTTTAAAAATATTTCTTGACCATTTTCTAAAACGGTATTTTCATCCATGCCCATTTTTTCTAATAAGCGAATGGTATGGTCATCCATTTTTATAGAAGTTAAAACATTTTCATGTCCGTAACCGCGACGAGGATCTTTATTTACTTCGTCAACTAATTGTTTTACGGTAAGCACGCCATCGCCGGTAACAGCAGCCGGTTTGCGCAATGCGCCGGAAACGAATTTGTAATTAACAACTAACAATCTAAAATCATAACCTTCTACATATCGTTCAACAATACTCCACCTCGAAATTTCTTTTGCTTTTGCTAAAGCGGCAACTGCTTCATCCCAAGTTTTAATATTCATGGTTGAGCCGCGACCGTGATTGCCATCAATAGGTTTAATTACAATTGGATATCCAATTTTATGAATAATAGCTTCCAAATCATCATTGTCGTACGCAGAACCACCTTTAGGTGTCGGAATATTTAATTGACCTAATAGATTTTTTGTTTCTTCTTTATCGCACGCTATATCAACTGCAATATTTGATGTAGTACTTGCAATGGTAGCTTGAATACGACGTTGGTTAATTCCCCATCCTAATTGCACCAATGAACGGCGATTTAATCTGATATATGGAATATCGCGTTTAATAGCTTCCTCAACAATACTTCCTGTTGATGGCCCCAACCTTTCTTGTTCGCGAATTTCTTTCATACGCTGAATATGTGGGGTGATATCATAATCGGCACCACTTGCTAATGCTTCGCAAAATTCAACGGCAACTTTTCCTGCGTATAATCCTGTTTTTTCTTCGAGATAGGAATACACAACATTGTAAATGCCAGGTTCTTTAGTGCTGCGCGTGCGACCAAAACCGGTATCGAGTCCTGCTAAGGTTTGTAATTCTAAAGCAACATGTTCAACAACGTGACCCATCCATGTGCCCTCGTCAACGCGTTCAAAAAAACCGCCTGCATGGTCTTCGCTGCAGCGATGTTCGTAAAGAGAAGGTATCATTTTCTCCAGATTCTCCCTGAAATTAGGAATCTTATTTGTGGGAAGATTTTCCATATCCTCCAAATCGAGTTTCATCACTATTAATTTATGCCTGCGAATACTCCAATAATTCGGGCCCTTCATCACTGCGGTAGATAGGATTTTCATTTTTCGTTTTACTTTGCGCTAAAAATAAGGAAAAAACCCAAAACAAAGGAGAACCTGCCTAACGCCGGCAGTTAGGCGCGGATTTGACGGATGACGCTGATTTTCGCTGATTTGAATTGAAACGGTATTTTAAATAATTAAAATTTGAATATTAATCATACAAACCACGAGGTATGTATGCTGCAAGCAATTTTTGGATATATGAACAGCGCGTAACCAATTTGTTAATTGATTTTTTTATCCACACCCCAAAAAGCTCAACCACGTAGTGGTTAAGCCAAAAAAAATCCGCGTTCATCCGCTCAATCTGCGTCATCAGCGTTCCACCCTTTCTATCTTTGGCGTGCTTAATAATAATTATGACACCTAAAGGTACGCTTATTGCGGTGGGGGGATCTGAGGAACGGCATACCGAGTCTCAGGGAAAATTAAATGTGCTCAAGCGCATTATCAAAGAAATGAAAGGCGAAAACACCCGCCTTGAATTGGTAACTACGGCAAGCGGAATTCCACGACAAATTGCAAAAGAATATAAAGCTGCGTTCGAACATATCGGAATAAAATCACTCGGAATTATGCATCTCAAAACAAAAAAAGATGCAAATAAAAAGGAGATTTTAATGCGATTAAAAAATTGTGACGGGTTGATGTTCAGCGGTGGCGATCAAGTAAAATTAAGTGAAGCGTTTTTACAAACTGAAGCACTCAACATATTAAAAAGTCGCTACATTAATGAAGATGATTTTGTAATTGCCGGTACTAGTGCCGGAGCTATGGCACAAAGTGAAAAAATGATAAATGGCGGCACACCGGCAGAAGCTGTTAAGCGCGGAAAAGCACTGATGATGGAGGGCCTGGGGTTTATTGATAATGCAATTATTGATTCACACTTTGTAAATCGCGGTCGCTTCGGCCGATTAATGGTTGCCGTTGCCGAGCATCCTAAATTAACGGGAATAGGTATTAGTGAAGACACCGGGATTATAATTAAAGGTGAGCGTCACCTAGAAATAATTGGTAGTGGTGAAGTAGTAATAATTGATGGACAAGAATTGCGTTATAATTCACTAGACAATAAAGAATATTCGGGATTAAATATCGAGCACATGATATTTCATTTGCTTAGTGCAGGCATGCATTACGATTTGAAAACAAGAAAAATGGCGTTGCAGGAGCAGCACTAAAATTTAATAAATTCCTGTAAATAAATCTGCTTTGCTTTTCATATAACCGCGATACATTCCTTTAGTATTAAACGGTAAACTGATTTCACCTTTGGTATCGATGGCAATTAATCCGCCTTCAGCATCAATATTTTTTAACTTGGTATTTATCACAAATTCGGTTGCTTCTTGCAAGGTTAGTCCTTTGTATTCCACTAAACAGGAAACATCATAAGCAACAACATTTTCAATAAAAAACTCGCCATGACCGGTGCAGCTTACAGCACAAGTTTTATTATTGGCATAGGTGCCAGAGCCAATAAGAGGGGAGTCACCAACTCTTCCGAACGATTTATTAGTCATACCTCCGGTAGATGTTGCTGCTGCTAAATTTTTATTTATATCCAAAGCAACACAGCCCACAGTCCCGAATTTTTTATCATCAACATGATCTAATACAACCACGTCACGTTGCCTTGCTTTTTGTAATTGGTCGAAACGAAATTGCGTGAAAAAATAGGCGTCATCCTCAAAAGCAATTTGTTGCTGCTTAGCAAATACTTCGGCCCCTGCACCAAGTAATAAAACATGATCGGAGTGCAGCATTACTGCCTTTGCCAACGAAACAGGGTTTTTAATATTATTAACTGCGGCAACCGCTCCACTGCGCAATGTTTTGCCATCCATTATGCTCGCATCCATCTCGTGTTTGCCTTCATGTGTAAACACAGAACCCTTGCCGGCATTGAACAATTCGAAATTCTCCAACACATTAACAGCTGCTTCCACAGCATCAACAGCCGAGCCTCCCTTCGATAATAAACTATAACCTGCTTGGAGGGCATTTTTTAACGCGCTGTGACAAGCAGATTCAATTTCCGGGGTCATTAACCGCTTCGGCATTGTGCCTGCACCACCGTGGACTGCAATTCGGATGTTGTTCATTAAGCAAAGATAAACTAATGTGCAAATGTACCGATGTGCAGATGTGCAGATGAACAGCCGGAGCAGCCAATGTGCTAATTTGCTAATTAGCTGATGTGCTAATTAAACAGCCGATGAACAGCCGAAGAGCCAATGTGCTGATGTGCTAATGTGCTAATTAAACAGCCAAACGGCCGATGAACAGCCGGAGCAGCCAATGTGATAATTTGAAAAAGTAACAGTCTGAACCCAAATGCACCCATGTAAAGGCTGAATTGCTAATTTGCTGCAGATAAATACTTAAAATTTTAACGCGAATCGCATTAGCACATCAGCACATTAGCACATCATTGTTGTCCGGTAAAACTTTGAACACGAGAAGATGTTCATATAAATCAAACCTTTTGATCTGCTTATTTGGTTATTTTCATGGAGAAGCCCCCTCAAAATTAAAAGTAAGTTGTGGT
>JANMLV010000156.1:0-3838 GCA_031372705.1 Bacteroidota bacterium
GCTCGTCGGAAACAAGAGCGACTTGCGGCATTTAAGGGCCGTGGAAACCGACGAAGCCATGGCCTTTTCGGAACAACACAATCTCGCCTTTATTGAAACTTCCGCCCTTGATGCCTCGGGCGTCGATACGGCCTTTCAGCGCATTCTCACGGAAATTTATCGACTCATGTCCCGTCGTAATATGCAAGCGGAAGAGGCGGCGCAGGGGGGGCCCCAATTGACGGCGGGACAAACCATTTCGCTCGGTGATAACAAGACAAAGAAGAGTGGTTGCTGTGCGTAGTGGGTATGGAGAGACAAAAGAGTGGATGGCAACTTCGGCAATGACTCATATTAATATATATATCGACTACTAGAAATACCAAGTTGTGAAACACGCTTTTCTACGATTGTTATCGATATATATATCTACTAGTAGTAGCTGCGAATCACTCTAATCGGCACCACACAGCTGCAACAGCGAATGCACCGTGGGATAGGCTTGCCGCTGCGTCTCGGACAGGGGCGCATTCCCCGGACGCACGCTCAGGACGGCGGTCATTCCGGCTTCCCGGGCGGCCGCCAATTCCTCCACACAATCACTAACAAAGACGACTCCCGTGGCCCCTACACCCAACGCATCGGCAATGGTGCGATAGGACGACGCTTCCTTTTTCGGACCGGCCGTGGGAATATCAAAGTGATGGGAAATGTAGGGGAGCAAATCGCCATACTTCTGGGTTGATCCAAACAACAGCTTTTGCGCCGCAATCGATCCGGACGAATAAATGCCGACTTGCATTCCATGCTGTTGCATCCATGAAAACGTGGTTGGGACGTCGGCATAGACATGGCCTTGTAAGGCACCCGATGCATATCCTTCATTCCAAATGCGCCCTTGCAATTCTTTCAGTGGAGCGACCTTGGCGTCGCGACCCAAAGCGTCATAAACACAAACGTTAGCGGTCATTGCAGAGCGACACTCAAACTGACAACAAATTATCAAAATGACAGACACCAGTAAAAATATGAAAGCAATTATTTGCACCAAATACGGACCGCCCGAGGTTCTTCAAATAAAGGAAGTAGAAAAACCTACGCCTAAGGATTATGAAGTGCTTATAAAAATACATGCAACAGCAGTAACGGCAAGCGATATTTTTATCCGGAGTTCAAATGTCCCTCTATTAGTTTTAATTCCGATGCGAATTATGTTAGGTATATGCAAACCAAGAAAGTCCATAATCGGGCTGGTGTTAGCGGGAGAGATTGAATTAATTGGTAAGGACATAAAACGTTTCAAAATAGGCGACAAAGTTTACGGGCTTACAGGATATGGCTTGGGTGCTTATGCCGAATATAAATGTATGAAAGAGACGGATTCAATGAATGGATGTTTGGCATTAAAACCGAGAAATATATCTTATGAAGAAGCTACCGTAGCCGCATATGGTGGGCTTTTGGCATTTCAATCTATCGAAAAAGGAAATATCCAACAATCGCAAAATGTGCTAATTTATGGTGCTTCGGGAACATCGGGTACAATTGCCATACAATTAGCTAAATATTTGGGGGCAAAAGTTACAGGAGTTTGTAGCACAACAAATTTAGAATTGGTGAAATCCTTGGGGGCTGATACAGTAATTGATTACACCAAAACAGATAGGTTAGACCCAACTATTCAATATGATTTTATATTAGATGCCGTTGGTAAAGCAAAAACATCAAAATTGAAAGAGGCTTGCAAAAGAGCACTCACTCCAAACGGAAAATATGTTTCTATTGATGATGGAAAATTAGTTTTAGACTCTAAGCGTCTTGATAAAATTAGAGAGAATGTTGAAGCCGGACTCATCAAACCAATTATTGATAAAACTTATCCCTTTGAAGAGATTGTAGAAGCTCATAGATATGTGGAGAAAGGACATAAAAAAGGGGGTGTAGCAATTACTGTACGCTAATAAAACTGAGCGTATAACAACAATTAAAAATAGCATTATGAACAAAAATTTCTTCTTATCAAGTATAGTTACTTCAATAACAAATCTTGTACTGCACGCAGTAACTTTTTTTGGTTTTTTAAAAAATTTCTATGCCAATCATCCGGCAGGTTCACCCGAATATTTAAAACAACTAAACCGACCACCCGACCAATTAATTATTTGGGCATTGCTTGTTTCGGCATTGCGTTTGGTTTTTTTATAACTACGATGGTAAAATGGTCGGGGGCGAGAACATTTGTTACGGGACTAAAAAATGGATTTATTATGGCTATTTTATTTTGGACAGCAATGAATTTTGGACTTTTTTCAGCACAAAATATTTTCTCGTTACCAAGTGTATTTGCCGACTTGGCTTGTAGTGTATTTGCAATGACAATTTCGGCAGGAGTTTCAGCTTGGATTTTTGGTAAATGAAACATCTTGTAGTTTCTTAATCATTTTTTTACCTTAAAAAATTAAGTAGATGAATAGTTTAAATAAAAGTATTTTATCCTTTATAAAAAAGGATTGTATTGTAGAATTTGGCAATGAAAAAGGTGTAAAAATACATATGGATACTTCTGTTATGCTTACAGAATTACTTGAAAATGCCGATTTTAGAAACAGTAAAGCGGTTGAAAAACACTTGCGTTATTTTATTCTACCTGAAGTTGCATTTTACAGAGCCATGCAAAGCAATGGGATAGAAAAAGAAAAAGCATACCTATTCCTTTATGAAGAACTACAAAAAACTGCCATAAAAGCAAGTAGAAAAATAGGAATATTACAAATACTCCCATTCTTCTTTTATATCACAAAATGGATTATCAAAAAAACGATGGCTCATTCTTTTCCGAAAGAAGGCTGGCAAACAGAATGGAAAGTAGATAATAAAAGAGAATTAGCCATGAACATACACAGTTGTTTGTATTTAGAAACTTTTACAAAATACGGTTGCCCCGAAATATGCAAAGCAACTTGCGATACAGATATAACAACGTATGGCGGATTGGCACCAAAAGTAATCTTCGTAAGGACAAAGACTTTGGCCGAAGGTGGAGATTGCTGCAATTTTAGATTTATAGATGGTAAAAAAGAAATAACTAACTAAGCAAAATTATTGATTCAATGAAAATTATTACTATCGAAACAGTAAAGAAAAAAGGGTTTGCTATTTCAATAATAGCCTTTCCAATAATGCTATTTACAGGATTTCTCATGCATCCTCATTTACTTGAAATGAAAGGTTTAAAAACGGCACAACAACTTGTAGAAAGGTTTCATAATAATCCGCTTTTTCATATTGGTCATTTAATAGTAATGTTAGCCGTTCCGTTTATAATAGTTGTTATGGTAGGCTCTATGAATTTATTGCAAGCAAAAGGTAAACGATTAGGATTTTGGGGTGCAATAATTGGCGTTTTCGGTGCATTTATTTTAGCTGTTGACAAAGGTGCTTTATGTCTTGTACTTTCTGCGTTCGACACCGTTCCTCAGGAGCAATTCTCAGGATTAATTCCATACCTCCAAGTAATTGTAGATAAAGCAGGGTTACTTGTTATTTTGTGGCTATTGCCTTTGTTACCTCTTGGTGCAATTATACAAACTGTCGGATTGGTGAAACAAAATATCATTAAATTATGGCAAGGTGTATTCATAATTGTTGGTTTATTGCTTTTAAATAATCCTGAAATAGAACTAATAAGTGCAATTGGTGGCGGACTTATGTGTGTTGGATATATTCCTTGGGGGATTAGTGAATTTAAAGAACATAATGAAAGCAAGTAAAATAACCAAAGAAATTAAAGATATAAAATGAAAAAAATATTAATTTTTGGCGCAGGTGTTATTGGTTCTATATATGCTGGAAAATTGGC
>JANMLV010000162.1:0-2146 GCA_031372705.1 Bacteroidota bacterium
TGAGGGGTGATGAAATCCATGCTACTTATTTTTCGAAAGGTAGTACATCTTTTTGAAATTAATTGGTACTTTTGAGTGGGCTGTAATGGTGGGGTGAGTATTTTCACACTCTGACGTTAGTGGCAAGCGCACCAAACCGACACAATAACCTTAAACAGACAAAAAAAACTAATAAAATATGGCAGATTTACACGTAAGTAAAAAGACAGTTGGAAAATTATTCAGCGAAATGCAAAATAGAAAATTTGTAATTCCAGACTATCAAAGACCTTATAAATGGAACATTGAAAAATGCGAGACACTTTGGAACGATATTGAAAACTTTGCTCAAACTGATGCAAAAAATGGAGCGGATTATTTTTTAGGTACAATTGTTTCTTACGTAAATGACGACAAAAACCAAGAAATAATTGACGGACAACAACGTATTACTTCATTTATGTTATTGTTGAGGTCTTTTTTTAAGAAACTTGATGATATGGTTGAAGATGAAGATGTGGTTGGTTTAAAAAACCAACTTGCACCTTGCATTTGGGACATAAATCCAATTTCACAAAAAGTAACAGATAAAACAAAAATTCATATTGTTTCCGAAGTTGCAACAGAAGAAGACAACGAAACATTTCATAAAATTTTAGAGACAGGAATTATAGTAGAAGATAGAACTGATAATTATTCAAAAAATTATAAATTTTTCAAAGAAAAATGTGACGAATATGCTACATTAAATCCAATGCAATGGAAAGAACTTTGTGTGACTATTTTACAAAAATGTATTATTCTACCAATTGAATGCGATGCACAAGATACTGCACTAACAATCTTTTCAACGCTTAACGACAGAGGAATGCCATTAGCAGACTCTGATATTTTTAAGGCACAAATTTATCGCAACTGTAACACAGAAGATAAGAGAAAAGAATTTACAGAAACTTGGAAAGAACTAACTCAAATTTGCAAACAAGGTTATTTTTCAATAGACGATATATTTCGCTATTACACACATATTTTGAGAGCAAGAAAAAACGACAAAACCAAGGAAGTTGGTCTGCGTAAGTTTTATGCTGACAATAAATATGAACGCTTGAAAGACACAAATTTAATTAGTGAACTTATGGAGTTAGCATACTTTTGGCGATTTATCAATACTGAAACTGAACCAGAAATTGATTACACATATTCAATCTCTACAAAAGCAAAAATTCACTTGCATTGTTTAAGTTGCTATCCAAATGAATTTTGGAAATATGCAACAAGCGTATTCTATATGAAAAACAAAGACAGTCAAACTTTTGAAATTGACTTTGAAAATATGTTGCAAAAATTAATTGCTTTCTTATTCGCAAAATTTATAGACCAGCCTTCTGTAAATTCAATAAAGGACGACATTTATAATTCTTGCATTTCATTAAACACAAACAACGAACTTCAATATAGATTCTCACTTAATGAAGAACTTTTGAGCCAACAAATTGATGGACATTCTTCTTCACGAATTTCGAGAGCATTGCTATTACTTTATGCTTATTTAAACCCTAACCAAACTGAACTTGTTCCAAGTACTTTTGACATTGAACACATTTTTCCTAAAAAGTGGCAAGACACAAATTATAACGGTTGGACAAAAACTGATGCCGATTTGTATTTAGACAAGTTTGGAAACAAGACTGTTTTTGAAAAGAAATTGAACATACAAGCGGGAAACGGATACTTTGGAATTAAGAAACAGAAATATATAGTTTCAAGTATTGCAACAGTTAAAGAACTTTCAAACTATCCAAGTAATGATTGGATAAAGACAGACATTGAGAACAGAGAAGCAGAATTTAAGAATACATTGATGGACTATTTCAGAACTAATTTAGTAAACAACTAAAAACGCCAGCCACTAACATCGGTTTTGCGCAATTGGGGCATAAGTACTAAATTTTAGCATTGTGCTACTAATGAACATTTGTGCTAAATTGAACATTTGGAATTCTAAACCCCAACTGCGCAAAGCCGAAAAACGTCAGGCTGTGAATAAACTCCACGTTTAATCTATTTCTTAAAATTATTGCGTGTAAAATTGATTTACACTTGTAATAATTCAATTTAACACCTGCATTTTTAATGATGTAATTTCTTTTCGCATAATTATCATGTG
>JANMLV010000223.1:0-10173 GCA_031372705.1 Bacteroidota bacterium
CCGGCTTCTGCCTCGCCACCGCGATCCTTTCCCTCATATGCCATCTGCTGTTCGAGACGCCGGTGTGGGGGCAATCCCCCCTGCAATGGCTTTGCATCATCGGGCTCGGCCTTGGCCCCGTGGGGGCAGCCTTCTTCCTGTGGGTCAGGCACTTGCTGTGTTACCACTTGCTCCAAATATTGGTATAACGCATTTCTATCATAAACAACTACCGCTGCACGCTTCACTTGTTGATCAAACAACGGTGAATTAAGCTCGCGCAGCTTTTTGGCATAAATTACATGGGCAGTTTGGCAATACGGGTAACGCTCCGCAATGCCTTTTATATCGGCAAGCGAGACATCCATGATACTTGCAGGATTCTGAATTATACTATTATACTCTTCCTGAAACATTACCAGTTTTGCGTTAATTTTTGATAAATATCATCTGCTATTTGATCCGATAATTTGGGCAACAACTCTCCTTCTACTTGCGACAACGTTTTACTGCTTTCAAAATCCTCAAAACGCATAAAGGTTTGATTCCAATTTTCAGCTTCATTTTTACGGCTGATAAAATCTACTTTTATGGTTATGGTGAGCC
Source organism: Bacteroidota bacterium (assembly GCA_031372705.1). GTDB lineage: Bacteria > Bacteroidota > Bacteroidia > Chitinophagales > BACL12 > UBA7236. Next base: position 586 of record JANMLV010000223.1, read on the forward strand.
TGTTCAACGCAGTCGTCTCATTTCCAGTCGGCGCAATTGGTGTACTTTCGTAGCGCACAATTGCTCCACTTATTTCCCAATCGCCACCATTATCGGTTAAAGTTAAATCAGATTCACGTAAAAATTTATCTTTTAATGCTTCCGTGAAGGTTTGACTTAATACCGGAGCCACCAAAGCCGACTGATTAGGGAAATAATTAATGGTAATCGATTTTACATCAATAGGAATTTTTTCACCACTCAACGACACATTACATGTAGCTGCAATGCATGCAAACAATACAAACATCGTAAAACCAACGAATAATAATTTCCTATTCATCAATATTATACTCCTTTATTTTTCTATACAAGGTTCGTTCCGAAATGCCTAAATCTAATGCAGCATCTTTTCGCTTTCCTTTATGTTTATTTAATGCTTTAAGAATTAATTCTTTTTCCTTATCTATTAACGACAGCGATTCTTCAATAATTTCATGTGCATGTGCATGATTATTATTTGTCGAAATAACTACCGCTTGCTTGTTATTTATTTCATTGCTTAATTGTGGTGAAAATTGCTGCACATCGCTAACCTGACGTTCAAAAAAATCGGCACTCACTTGTGCATCGGTTTTTAATTGATTGGCTTCTGCCATGTGCAAAACAAATTGCTTCAGGTCGTTCAAATCTTTCTTCATATCGAACAAAACCTTATACAATAATTCGCGCTCACTAATTTCTCCGCCCTTTTTCGAATTACTTAAAACGGGCAAAGTAGATTGTCGGGTATTTGGAATAAAATGCAATAATTGTTCTGCCGAAATATGTTTATCTACACTTAAAACGGAAACTTGTTCCGCAATATTTTTAAGTTCTCGAATATTACCGGGCCATGGATAATTTTTTAACATCGCAGCGGCATCCGGGTCAAGCGAAATTCCTTGTGTGCGATATTTTTCTGCGAAATCGCTGGTGAATTTTCTGAATAATAAATAAATATCATCTTGGCGTTCACGAAGCGACGGAACCTTTATGGGCACTGTGTTTAAACGATAAAATAAATCTTCGCGAAAGCGACCCTCAGCAATAAAATTATGCAACTCCACATTAGTTGCTGCAACAACGCGCACATCGGTTTTTTGCACTTTTGATGAACCTACACGCATAAATTCTCCGCTTTCTAAAACGCGCAATAATCTGGCTTGCGTACCTAACGGCAACTCGCCTATTTCATCTAAAAAAATAGTGCCCCCGCTTACGGTTTCAAAATATCCTTTGCGGTCGTCGAGCGCATTGGTAAACGAGCCTTTTACGTGTCCGAATAATTCGGAGTCGATAGTGCCTTCAGGAATTGCACCGCAGTTAACCGCAATAAATGGTCCGTGCTTGCGCGTAGAAAATTGATGAATGATTTGTGAAAATATTTCCTTTCCTACACCACTTTCTCCAGTAATGAGCACCGTTAAATTAGTTGGTGCAACCCTTGCTGCAATACTCAACGCATAATTGAGTTCGGGTGCATTACCAATAATACCAAATCGTTGTTTTATAGATTGAATTTCGTCAGCCATTGTTCACGCTTTCACTTTAAACTAATTCGCCAATAAGGGTAGCTTGTGACGTTCTAATCACTTTTACATTAACATAAGTTCCCGGTTTAATATTTTCTGCCGGAAAAACAATTAACTTATTCTGATCATTTCTACCACTCATATCTTTATCTGATCGCTTCGATGGTTTTTCAACCAATACCCGAAACGTTTTGCCAATATCTGCTTGATTTCTTATTGCTGCTTGCTTCTTTTTAACTTCAATTACTTCATTTAATCTGCGCAGCTTAACTTCATGTGGAACATCATCTGCATACTTTCTAGCAGCTAAAGTGCCCGGGCGCTCGCTATAAAAAAACATATACGCCATGTCGTATTGAACAAATTCCATTAAGCTTAACGTATCTTGATGCTCTTCCTCTGTTTCTCCGCAAAAACCGGTAATAATATCGGTCGACAACCCACAATCAGGCACAATACGCTGAATAGCCGAAACTCTTTCTAAATACCATTCTCTGTCGTATGTTCTATTCATGCGCTCCAATACATTCGAGTTGCCTGACTGAACCGGCAGGTGAATGTAATTACATATATTATCGTACTTCGCCATGGCATACAACACTTCATCCGTAATATCTTTCGGGTGTGATGTTGAAAAACGAACACGCAAATCAGCATTCACTTCGGCTACCATAACCATTAATTGTGCAAACGAAACTACTTGTCCCGTTTCAGGATTTTCCCATTTGTAAGAATCTACATTTTGTCCTAAAAGCGTTACTTCTCGGTATCCTCTTTCGAATAAATCATGTGTTTCGGCTAAAATTGAAAATGCATTACGACTGCGCTCACGTCCTCGCGTAAATGGCACAACGCAGAATGAACACATATTGTCACATCCACGCATAATGGAAATAAATGCCGTTACACCATTGGTATCTAACCTGATGGGACTAATATCGCTATACGTTTCTTCTCTGCTCAGTAATACATTTACACCTTTTTGACCACTGTCCGCATTTTTTACCAAAGCCGGTAAATCGCGGTAAGCATCCGGTCCGCAAACAATATCAACCAATTTTTCCTGTTCTAACAGATTTTCTTTTAACCGCTCAGCCATACATCCAAGCATACCGATTAGTGTTCCGGGACGATCCTTTTTGGCTTGCTTAAATTCCGTTAAACGCTTACGCACACGCTGTTCCGCATTTTCGCGAATAGCACAAGTATTGAGTAAAATAAGGTCAGCTTCCTCAAAATTGCGCGTTAAACCAAATCCATCTTCAAATAATATGGCAGCAATAATTTCGCTGTCGCTGAAATTCATCGAACAACCATAACTTTCTATATAAAATTTCTTGCCCGACTGCACCGATTCCATCGCTTCGATACCCAAAGCTTCCACTTGTCGAAATTCTTCAAGCGGCTTATTTAAGTCTAATCCTTCCAATGTTGGATTATTATCGTACATTTCTCCTTAAGTTTGGTGCAAATTTACTGAATATACTGTCAACTTGTCACTTTTTCGAACTCGGGTAATGAAATTTTCTGAACAAAAAAACCTTACAAATCACAATAATCCACTATTGGCGCCTGAAACGATCATTAGAGCGGCAATTCTGTTTATTTGTATGTTTAGTGCTTTGTTGTTTCAGCTTCCGTTTTATGGCGACCATGTTACGTTAATCAGTCAGCCGGCTCATTTTTACTACGAAAACGGATTTCATCAACTTTTTTTACCGGAAGATATCGCAACCGGCCACCCGCCGCTTTATCCCATGCTCACTGCCTTTTGCTGGCTTGTTTTCGGGAAATCGCTATGGGTTTCGCATGCTTTAACGTTAATTTTCGGCATCGTGCTCCTTGGTCAATTTTACCGTTATGTAAAATCGCAGGTAGCCCCGAATTTGCAAGGTTTGGTGCTGCTGTTAATGGTGTTTAACCCGGTTTTCTTAGCTCAAATGGCCAATATGAGCATCGATATCTTGCTCACTGCCTTGTTTTTTATGGGATTAAACGCCATTTATGAACGTAAAAAAGTAAAATTGCTTGTGGTTATTGCCTTGCTACCCTTGTTGAGCCTCAGAGGCATTATTTTGGTTGGCATCTTGTTGGTTTACGACCTATTCAGCAACCGATTTGCCCTAAAAGCGGGTTTAAATCGCCTTGGTGCTTTCAGTATTGCCTTAATGCCTGTTGTGGCTTATTTTATTGCGCAATACATCAAATCGGGATGGTGGTTAACGCCAATTGAAGGCAAATGGGGCGCTGATAGGGATTTGGTTACCGGATTAACGTTTTTAGGTAAATCGTTCGAATTTGGGTTGCGATTGGTAGAATTCGGCATGTTAATACCCACTGTGGTGGTGATTTGGCGACTGATAACATCGAAAAACAACAAATCACCTTTCCCTAAACCTGCCATTTTAATAATAAGTGTATTGGTTTTTGCTGCTATGCTTTTGCCATTTACGGGACCCATTTTAATCAGGTATTTACTGCCGGTTCAAATGCTGATTGTGATTTATTTTGTTGCTGCCATCAGTAATTTTAAAAAGGTAGTTGCTGCGCGATGGAGTTATATAGCAACAATATTATTAATGGTTTCGCAGCATTTTTTTGTCTACCCGCAAATGAAAAGCTCTATTTTCGATTATAGTTGGGGCGAAGGCTCTTTGTCGCATCTCTCCTATTTTAAGTTTCGAGCCGAAGGTCAAGATTTTATAAAACAACAGCAAATTCAAAACAATGCCGTTTACACCGAGTTTCCCGAATACAAACCTTTTAAATATACCAATTTAGTAGCATCTGAGGCCGTATACCATAAACTCAACCACGAAGCTGTTGACAGTGTTTCGTATATTATTTACTGTAATAACATGAATGATTTACCTCAGCCAACGGTTGCATATATTAAACAAAATTTTATTGCTTTAAAAACCTGGTATAAGTATCCTGTGGAATACATCATCTTTAAAAATCCCAAGGTGGGCGATGACACCGGTCGTTAATCGCCTAAAAACAACAGCTTCACCTCTTACAAGGCAGTATTCATCGAAATCATATAGTTTTGTGGCTGCTAAAGCAATTTCTTTACAAAAAAAAACATAGATGGAAAGCATAATTCCTATTGGGTATTGGATATTTTTTATTTTTTCGATAGTTGGCACCTTGGCGGGTTTGTATATGATGTTCGAAAAAGCCGGCGTAGCGGGATGGAAAGCATTGGTTCCATTTTATAATGCTTGGATCTGTGTTAAACTAACAGGCAAATCAACAAGCTGGTTTGTAATGTTGATGGTTCCGGTGCTCAATGTGGTAGTTTGGCTATTAATAGCTAACGAGCTGAGTAAAATTTTCGGAAAAGAATCGTTTTGGGCTTATGTTGGCTCCATGATGATACCTTATATCTATTTCTTAAAATTAGGTTTCGATAAAGATGTAAAATATATCGGCATTCATCCTTCCGCAAAAAAATCTGCCGGTCGCGAATGGGCTGATGCTTTAGCTTTTGCAGTTGTTGCAGCAACCTTAATCCGCACTTTCTTTTTTGAAGCATATACTATTCCAACTACATCAATGGAGAGTGAATTAAAAGCAGGTGATTTTCTTTTCGTTAGTAAATTCCATTACGGTGCGCGCTTTCCGATAACGCCTTTGGCATTTCCGTTTGCGCATCACACCATGCCGGTTACCGGTGGTAAAGCATTTTCCGATGCCGTTCAATTGCCATACATGCGTTTTCCGGGATTAGAAAAAATTCATCGCAACAGTTCTGTAGTATTTAATTTCCCTGAAGGTGATACAGTGTATTTACCGAATCAACAAAATAGTTATTACAGCATGGTGATGAACGATGCGGAAGGTATGCGCAATTACGATAGAAAAAATAATAATACCGAAAAGCCATATCAATTTTATTACAACAACATGCGCAGCAGATATATTGCGAGTGGCGATTTAGCTTATCGTCCTGTCGACAAGCGCGATAATTATATTAAACGTTGTGTTGGTTTACCCGGTGATTCGCTGCAGGTTATTGACGGTATTTTATACATCAATGGCAAACAAGCTTATGTTGGTGAATTTCAACAAAAATCGTATGATGTTAAATTCAAAGAAAATATAACAGCAGATGCAGGTGGCGATATATTGTTGGCAATAGATTTAAATCCTGTTGATTTTCAGGATACCGTTTTAATGGGGAAAAATTATATTATCACTGCAAATATGAGTATTGCAGATGCTGATATATTGAGCAAGAATAAAGCTGTAGAAAGTGTTTCATTAAATCACTACGATCGCATAAGATATGGTTACATCGGATTATTCCCGCATAACCCAAATCAAATGCCAAATTCCGTTGATGATTTTAGTCCGATATGGATTCCTAAAAAAGGTGCTACAGTAAAAATAAACGTTGATAATTATTACGTTTATCAACGCATTATTGAAGCTTACGAACATAATGTAGTTACAAAAGATAAACAAGGCAGACCATATATTGATGGTAAATTAATTGCTGAATATACATTTAAACAAAATTATTATTGGATGATGGGTGATAACCGTCATCGCTCATACGATTCACGTTATTGGGGATTTGTTCCTGAAGATCATATTGTAGGTAAACCGGTATTAATTTGGTTTAGCTGGGATAAAAACAAAAAATTAGGTGAACGCGTTGCCGACATCAGATGGGGAAGAATGTTCAACTTTATTTAATAAATATGCGCATTAAATTATTTTGCTTAATGTTTGTAGTGATGGGTGTTGTTGTGAGTTGTAAAACGCGCGTCAATACTTCGGTTGATGGCGAAATGCTGCCGACAGATACATTAACAAATACTACTCCACTAGAAGATATAATTGAAGATGAAGCTACCGAACCGCATTTTAAAAAAACAGATGATGGCAGCGTTGTAATTATGAATGAACGGTTCGGATTTACCTTTGAGTTACCTGCAAATTATAGCGCCACTGATAAAAGTAATAATGGAGATGGTTATTTTATTGTAACCGGCGACAAAGATGTTGACTTGCGCATTTATGGTGAAAATATTAATGGCAATGAATTGATGGCAGAAATGGAATTAAGCACTTGTGAACGCACAGAAACATTTCATTTTGGCAATGGATATCCCGGCACATTATGCTACCAGTCGGGCGATAAATATTATTACTACGACACACCTAAAACGCGCATTGTATTTTATGTGCATGGTCCAAAAACATGGCAGGAACGCAATGATGCAATAATTAATACCATCGCCAAAAGTATAAAAGTGCAAATGAAAGGCGTGTAATTTTTTGGCATGTATAATTCACCACTCCATAATTAAATGTATTAATTACCATGCAAGTAACATTCATCAGCACAGGAAAAACGAATGACCAACTACTTGCCAACCAGTGCGCAATTTATACAAAACGCATTGGCAACTACACAAAATTTGAGTGGAAAGAAACACAGGATATTAAATCGCTGCCGCCAAATGAAATGAAAATTAAGGAAGGCGATTTAATTAAGAAAATAATTCAAAAAGGCGATTACATTATTTTATTGGACGAAACCGGTGCATCATTTACATCGGTTCAATTTGCTGCACATATCACTAAAAAACAAATTGAAAATAAAAAACATCTCGTTTTTATTCTTGGCGGCGCACATGGTTTTAGTGAAGCAATTTATGCTTTAGCCAATGAAAAAATAAGCTTGTCGAAAATGACATTTCCGCATCAGATGGTTCGGTTAATATTTCTGGAGCAACTGTATCGAGCTTTCACCATTATTAATAACGAACCTTATCATCATTAAATGGAAAATTTAACCATCACATTATTAATTATAATACTTACTGTTATTTCATCTTTCATGGCGTTTAATAACCATGTAGTAAAAGGTTCTGCATTATTTTATCCATTTGCCATGCACAATCGAGGCGAATGGTATCGATTTTTAACGAGTGGATTTATACATGCCGATTTTTTACATCTTGCGGTAAACATGTATGTATTATATTCATTTGGAATTGTTTTGGAAGAAGGTTATCTCCCATTATTTTTTGGTGAGTATGCTCGATTGATGTATGTTGGCATTTATATTTTAGGAATGATAGCAGCTGATATTCCATCCTATTTTAAACATCGCAACGATGCCACATATAGAGGCTTAGGCGCATCGGGTGCTGTGGCAGCGGTTTTATTTGCATGTATTTTAATGGGACCATTTAATGGTTCAATCGGTTTGTTATTTATTCCCGGAGTAGGCATCCCTCCTATTATTTTTGGATTGTTATATTTAGCTTATTCTGTTTACATGGGTAGAGCCGGGAGAGATAATATTAATCACGATGCGCATTTTTATGGCGCTGTTTTCGGCCTTATTTTTCCCGGTTTATTTAAACCTGAATTATTTCAACTTTTAATTGAACAAATTAAAATGAAACTTACATGATTGATTTAAGAAGCGACACTGTAACCAAACCATCGGCAGCCATGTTGGCATTTATGTTGCAATCGCCGGTTGGCGATGATGTATTTGGTGAAGACCCGACAATAAATGCTTTGGAAGCAAAAATATGTTCCTTATTCGGAACAGAATCTGCCTTGTTTATGCCAAGCGGAACTATGTCGAACCAAATAGCATTAAAAATTTTAACGCAGCCATTAGATGAAATTATTTGCGACCGCACAGCACATATTTATAATTATGAAGTTGGTGGATATGCATTTCACTCGGGCTGCTCCATTAGATATATAGAGGGCGATAGAGGCATTTTTACAGCGAATGATGTTGAAGAAAATATTAATCCGTTAGATGTGATGAAACCCATCACCAAACTTGTTTGCATTGAAAATACAACAAACAGAGGCGGAGGAAAAATATTCCCGTTAAGCACAATTAAAGCAATAAAAACAGTTTGCGATGCCAATGGCTTGTTCATCCATTTAGATGGCTCACGTTTAATGAATGCATTAGCAGTTACAGGTGAAAGCCCTGCCGAATACGGTGCAATTTTCGATACATTAACCATTTGTTTCAGCAAAGCTTTAGGCTGCCCTGTTGGTTCCGTATTAACAGGAAAAAAAGTGCATATGGACAAAGCACGCAGAGTACGAAAAGCATTTGGCGGTGGCATGCGTCAAGCAGGAATTATAGCAGCAGCTTGTTTATATGCTTTGGATAATAATTTAGGTCAGTTAAAGCAAGATCATAAGCATGCGAAGCAAATTGAAACCGTTTTATCTAACTTAAGTTATGTAGAATATGTGATGCCCGTAGAAACAAATATTATCATATTCAAATTAGCAGATAATTACTCCGATAAAACATTCATTAATTACTTAATGCAAAATGGCATTTTAGCTTTTGCAATTGGTGGCAATCAAATTCGATTTGTAACACATTTAGATTTTTTGCCTGAACATATAACTCCGGTTGTTGAAACTATAAAAAATTACACTGAGCATAAATAAACGCTAAGGTTATCTTTCAATATTCGGCTTCGAATGTTCCTGATTTAATAACCGACATAAACAAATGTAATTCCTCTTAAAATGTGAATGGGACACCGTCCGTGGCAGGGTCTGCGACCCTGACACAGACGGATGACAGTCGAACGATTGGTCCCAAACAGTCCCTTCGGGACTGTTTGGGATTTTTAGTTCAGTCGGGTCGCAGACCCGACTGGGACTGCGCTCCGATTGCCCTTATTACTATTTTGACATCAGTCGAAATATGACTTGGTAGAATGATATCACAGATAGAGGAAACCAGCCCTGTAGGGGCGACAGATTGGTAACTCGCGTGCGACTCAAATCCAAGCCCTGTAGGGGCGACAGAATGGTATTACTCCAACAGTAGCGATGTATCCGACTGCTTCGATTCAGCTTTCGGAATGCGGTTGATTGGAAACCCATAACTGTTCGGAAGACTTCAAGATGTGTTTTTGAGCATCTTATCAAATATGAGTGGGTCACCTCCAGTTAAGATTACAATGTCTCTCATAACACCTTCTTCTAGCTGCTGAACAAAGCGGAGGCGCATAATTTT
>JANMLV010000286.1:0-9886 GCA_031372705.1 Bacteroidota bacterium
ATGATGATTGGAACCGATAGTCACACGGTTAATGCCGGTGGTTTAGGTATGGTTGCCATAGGTGTTGGAGGTGCTGATGCAGTTGATGTGATGGCAGGATTTCCATGGGAGTTAAAAATGCCGAAATTAATTGGCGTGAAACTTACCGGAAAATTGAATGGCTGGACTAGTGCCAAAGATGTGATTTTAAAAGTAGCCGGAATATTAACCGTTAAAGGCGGAACCGGTGCTATTGTAGAATATTTTGGCGAAGGTGCAAAAAGTATTTCTTGCACAGGAAAAGGAACAATTTGTAACATGGGTGCCGAAATTGGTGCCACTACTTCGGTATTTGGTTACGACGACAGCATGCGCCGTTATTTGAATGCTACCGACAGAGCTGACATCGTTGCCTTAGCAGACACCGTTGCTGAGCATTTAACCGGCGATGATGAAGTATATGCCAATCCTGCAGCTTATTTCGACCAATTAATTGAAATTAATTTGGATGAATTAGAGCCACATGTAAATGGTCCTTTTACACCCGATTTAGCTTGGCCGATTTCTAAATTAAAGGATGCCGTTATTGCTAATAATTGGCCTGCCGAATTGGAAGTAGGATTAATTGGTTCATGCACTAACTCCAGTTACGAAGATTTAGATCGTGCAGCATCATTAGCGAAACAAGCAGTTGCCAAAAAATTAAAAGTAAAATCAGAATTTACTATTACTCCGGGCAGCGAGCAAGTGCGTTTTACAGTTGAACGCGATGGTATTTTAGCCGACTTCGAAAAAATTGGCGGTGTAGTATTAGCCAATGCTTGCGGACCTTGTATTGGCCAGTGGGCGCGCCATAGCGATGACCCTAATCGCAAAAACACTATCATTACTTCTTTCAACAGAAATTTTGCAAAACGCAATGATGGTAATCCGAATACACATGCATTTGTTGCATCACCTGAAATTGTAACTGCAATGGCAATTGCGGGCAGTATTACATTTAATCCGTTAACAGATACATTAATAAACGAAGATGGCGTTGAGGTTATGTTAGATGAACCAACAGGTTTAGAATTGCCAACGAAAGGATTCGCGGTTGAAGATGCAGGATTTATTGAACCTGCAGCAGATGGCAGCAATGTTTCGGTATTAGTTGCAACTGATTCAAAAAGATTGCAATTATTAGCACCATTTAATAAATGGGAAGGCACCGATTTAAAAGGATTAAAATTATTAATTAAAGCAAAAGGAAAATGCACAACCGACCATATTTCAATGGCAGGTCCATGGTTAAAATTCCGCGGACATTTAGATAACATTTCTAACAATATGCTAATTGGCGCATTGAATTTCTTTAACGAGAAAACAGATGCCGTAAAAAATCAATTAACAGGTGCTTATGAATCTGTTCCAAAAGTGCAGCGTGATTACAAAGCAGCCGGCATTGGCAGTATTGTAGTTGGTGATGAAAACTATGGTGAAGGTTCAAGCCGCGAGCATGCAGCAATGGAGCCGCGTTTCTTGGGAGTGCGAGCAATTTTAGTGAAATCGTTTGCACGTATTCACGAAACTAACCTTAAAAAACAAGGCATGCTGGCATTAACGTTTGCGGATAAAAACGATTACGATAAAATTCAGGAAGATGATATTATTGATATCATTGGCTTAACCACTTTTGCACCTGAAAAACAATTGTCGCTCGTATTAAATCACGCAGATGGCAGTAGCGAAACCATTCAAGTTAATCATACTTACAATGCGCAACAAATAGATTGGTTTAAGGCCGGTAGTGCATTAAATTTGATTGGAGATAAATAAATTACAAACGATTTATAAAAAAAAGGTGCAAGCAATTGCGCCTTTTTTTATTGGTTATTTTGATCTTCGATTCAACATTCGGAATGCGGTTGGTTGGAAACCGGAACCGCTGACAAGTGGAGGTGGAAAGCAAATAGAAGAACAACTTGAATTTAGAAATATTACCTATTATTTATTCACGTTCAAATACAAACTATTTTATGCCGGAAAAACCAATTTATTGATGGTAGCTATTAATTCATGCAGTTGCATTTTGCTTAAGCTTTGATTTGAAATCAATAATTCCAGTGTATTGTTGTTATTATTAAATATTGCCGGCAAGGGTGTTTTGTTGTCGGGATACAAGAGTTGAAATTCATCTTTATGTAAAAAAACGGGGGTTGTTGGAAGGGTTGTCAAAAAATTCTGCCACTCGGGTTCTATAGAAGTTAAACCATAAGTAATAGCGCAGAGACTGCAGGGATAGGTTTTTGGACTGATTACTTTATGAAGCGTATCGAGCATCGCGTTCCACTTTCCGCCGTTGGCGTTGTATACAAAAACAAGTTCCATAGTGAGTGCAAAAGTAATGTAATATTATAAAATGATATCTTTACTAAATAAGTAAAATCAACTGTCATTTGAAATCAATCAAATTAATTTTATGCTTTAAATTGCTAATGTCTGCAACAATTGGTTTTGGACAATTTAAATATACAGGTACTATAATTAATTCAGCAGATGGAAATCCAATTGCGAACTGTGTTATACATACAATAGACAAATCAATTATTACCACAAGTGATAGTGCCGGGAAATTCAACATTACTATTTCCACTAACGGAGAGGTTGCAATTTTGGTTAGCAGTTTAAACTGTCATATTAATGCCCGCATGCTTGCCCCGAGTGAGAACTTCCCTCCTATTTATGTTTATTGTCCTCCGGTTAATTTACCGGTTGTAGAAATTTTTTATCAAGATGCTTATACCATTGTTCAAACTGCATTTTCTCGCATTCCTGAATTGTATATAGATTCAAGTTATGTGGCTTATGGATTTTATCGCAATTATAAAAAAATAAACAATTTATTTAAAGAATTAACTGAATGCAAAGTGGCCACAGCCATGCGCATTGATACTGTCGACAAGCAATTAAATTGCAATGAGGCTTATGGAATCCGGCAAATTCGGAGAACACTATATACCATTCCCATTGCAGATTTTTACGACTATCAATTAGCTGATTTATTTAAGCAAAATTTAGTATATCATAACGAATTTGCGCCATTTGGTGTGAGTTTATTTCCTTATGGCGAATTTTCCATAGATTCATCGTCAACTGATAGCACATGGGTAATAAGCTACAAGCTTAGACGGTTTTCGGGCGAAAATCATGGTGTAGATAATTATACGCCGCGAATGTTTCCGGGAGAAGCATATGAAAGTGGATTTATTACCATTAACAAAGCCGACTTTGCCATTGTAAAATTAATTCGCGAATCTATTCGTAACCAAAAATATCAGTATCCGGAATATAATAATTTTATAATGCCGGATTTAAAATATACCGGTTGGTTTGAAGAAGGATATTTAGAATTAACTTATGAAAAATTAAATGAAAAATATCTCCTTAAAAACATTTTTCATGCTTACACCAATTCATTTGTGCATGTGCCTACCAATATGCGCGATTACATTATTACCGATTATTCAGAATGGAATTGCGATAGTATTGGGTTCATAATTGACCAAACTTTACTGACGCAAATGGAGGCCTACCAAAATAACGAAATAATAAAATATACCTACAACGAAAGTGACTGGGAAACTACATTTCCATGGTTCTTTGTTAAACAAGAAACTGTACTCGCCGAAATAAGTCGCCGAGGCAACCTACCTCAACTTTTTACTGCCGGGGGCAATTAACTTTAGCACCTGATTTTTTATCCTGAAAACGCGGAAATCCTTAATATCTGTCATTGTACAAAGTGACAATTATCACATCACTATGTCCCGTTTTGAGAGAACTTTACAGTGTATAATTTAAACAAAATACTATGAAAAAGGGACTTCTAATTTTACAAATAATAGTGTTTATGGCAGTTGCCTTAAATGCTCAATGGGCGGTCGATTCGACCAATTTACCCGCAGTAAATATGTATGCTGCATCAACATCTACTTCAGCTGTTTTTTCAAACGGCACCGAGTGGAATGTTTTTAACAATGTAACAGGTGTACACACTTATGGAAATCTAACCATAAGCAGGACAATGATAGAGGTGGTTAGCTATGGTGATAAGGTTTATTTTGGAGGTGGAAAGTATGATTATTTTGCCGATCCGCAATACACCAAAACAGTTAACGTTTACAATAATGTTACCAATGCGTGGACCACGCTTAACATGGGTACTGCTCGCGAAGTAGGCGGTGCAGGAGCAATAAATAATAAAATTGTTTTCGCAGGTGGAACCGGAAGAACTGATATTGCCGGACCTGTTTACATGTATAACAAAGCAGATATTTTTGACGCTACTACAGGCGCTAGAACAAACGGAAAATTATCTAAAGCGCGAACCAATATTGCCGTTGGTGCAGCAGCATATAAAATTGTTTTTGCCGGTGGATGGTATTGGGATATGATGTATAGTATGGTTCCTGCAAATACGGTAGATATTTATAATACTTCAACCGGTATTTGGTCAAAAACAACCCTTAGTAGTAAACGAGATAATGTTTCTGCTGCTTCAGTTGGTAATAAAATTATTTTTGCCGGCGGTACAGGCAATATGGGAGATGTAAATAAAGTGGATGTTTATGATGCTGTTACCGGAACTTGGGTTACTTCATTAATGCCTGAAGCAAAATCATCAATGCGCTCGGCAGTTATTGGAAGTAATGCATTTTTTGCAGGTGGAACAAGCGGCACAACCGGTAAAGTTTATATCTATAATTCAATCGCCAATACTTGGTCAAGTGTAAATATGCCAACTGCACTTACAGGATTTTCTATGAATGTAATTAATGGCAAATTATATTTAGCAGGTGGAACAATTCCGGCAACATCTACCTATAGCGCTTTAGTTCAAATTTATGATCCGGTAACCAATTCATGGTCAACAGAAAACTTGAGTATTGCACGAACCGGTGTTGCTGCAACTACAGTTGGTACACACGGATATTATGCAGGAGGCACTATTTTGTATGGCTACCCTACTCCTATTAATACCAAACGGGTTGACATATTTACTGCACCATTGCGTATTGGAGCAAACGAAATTTTGTATGCCCCAATCAATTTGAATGTTTATCCTAATCCTGCGAGTAGCTTTATTAAAGTTGACGTTACCGATGCTGCAATGCCTGCTACAATTGAGGTTTTTGACTTAACCGGAAAACAAATTATGTTTATGAATATAAATGAAAATTTAACCGAGATAGATATTTCGAATTTATTTACAGGAACTTATTTAATTGTTGTAACCGATAACAATGAAAATAGCATCGTGAAAAAAATAATTAAACAATAACTGAATTATTTATATTTTAATTTAATAACCTGGAATCAGCTTGAAAAGCGGCAAGTAAAATTGTCGCTTTTTTTATTGCGTTATTTTTATCTTTACATGATGAAACGTTACCTGATATTCATTATCATGTGTGGTTTAACCACTGTGGCATTTACACAAGTTCCGCGATTGACAAAGTATACCATTGGCGATTCGGGTGCATCTGCTTACTTCCCGTCAGAACCTGAATTTGAGTTATCTTATTCAGAGGATAGTTCAAAGGTATATACCGGTGAGGTTGAATCCGATAGCTTTAATTTCGCGGCAATAGTTGTGCAGTTTAAAGAAAATATTGGCAATGATAAAGTAGCTAATGAAGATTTATTAATTGCTTATCTTGATTTTATGAAAGCTCAATTTAATATTACCGAAACTGCAGGTTATGGAAAAGGACATACCATGGATAGCAACCCTGATGCAGCCGGTGTAATTGATTATTGGGAAGATGCTGAAGGTATTAATTATCAAGTAAAAGGCTGGGTTGATGATGCCTTTCTCGCTTTAATGATAATTTATGGTGATTCCGAATATCCCATATTTAATATTAGTCAAATGTTCTTAAACGGATTCAGATTTCCGGAGTAATAATACATAGGATAATTGAACTATGTAAAAAAACGGAAAATCATTAAATCTAATGTGTTTACTAATCAAGCTGAACTTAGCGGCTAAGTCCGCGTATTGCTGAATTAAAGTGAATGGACTCAAAACCGAGAAGCTGTCAAATCTTCAATTGGTTAGAGTCCAATGCCGGTAGGCATTCACGTGATGTTAAATGGTGTCGTATTTAACATGTTTTATAATTTGTGTATATTAGCCAACTAAATCGTGTTATTTTGATGCATATTCAAGTTGATAACAGCAGGAATTCCCGGTATTTTGACACTTGATGCATCAGATTAAATCACATTTATAAAATAACAATATGAAAAGACTGCTCCTCTCTTTTGTAATCGCCATGCCGGTTTGGCTAAGTGGCCAAATTGTAATTAATGAAGTTGCCTCAAACAACAGTAAATATTATGATGATGAAGATAATGAATATCCTGATTGGATAGAATTAATGAATGTTGGGGGTTATAACATTAATATTGCGCAATATGGTATTACCGATGATTTAGATATTTGGAATAAATGGTTGTTGCCCGATATGGTATTAAATGCCGGCGATAGATTAATTATTTATGCATCCGAAAAAAACAGAGATTGTTACGGTTGCCCCGGCACTATAAATTATTTGCATAGCAACTTTAAACTGAGCAATGGAGAAACCGTTGCCCTGTATAATTCACTAGGTACATTAATCGACAGTGCAACCATATATCCACTTCAGGCAGGACATATCATGGCGAGAATTCCTGATGGTGCAAGCTGGTGTTATTCAGATGAACCAACACCGGATAATTCGAATGCAGTAACCTGTTACTCAGGATATTCGGCAAAACCAACAATTTTAACTGCACCCGGTTTTTATGCCGGAAGCGTTGAAGTGGGATTTGCAGGAACTGATATTTATTACACGACTGATGGCGATTGGCCAAGTTTAACTGCTAATGCGTATACAGGTCCGGTTGATATTACTTCTACAAAAGTTGTAAAAGCTGCTCAAATAGAGCCCGGAAAACTGCCAAGCGAATCGGTAACAGGCACATTTTTTATAGATGAAACAACGCTATTACCTGTAGTGAGTATTAGTTCAAATTCATGCGATATGTTTGATGAAGGACCATCATGCATTGCTGCCTACGACGGCGCCGATGGATGGGAACCCGATAATCCGCAAATTCCGGCAACAGTGGAATATTTTACTGCCGATCATGCACAGCAATTTAACAAACGCATAAAATTTGAAACCGCCGGCAATTCTTCCATTTTTGTTTATCCGCAACGCGGCATGCAATTTACTTGCGATGAAGATTTTGGTGAAACAGCTGAATTTCAATATAATATTTTCGAAAACTATAAACCGGGACTAGATTCTTTAAACGGATTTAGAGTGCGTGCAAATAACGACTGGGGAAATTCAGCCGCCAGAATGAAAGATGTAATTACAAATAGATTAGCAGCTCCCACAAATTTAGTTGCACCTGCTTATCAAAATGTGGCAACATTTATTAATGGTGAATATTGGGGACATTATTCAGCGAGAGAAGAATTAGATAAATATTTTCTACGCAACAATCAAGGCGTAAATCCCGACATGGTTGATCTTATTAGAAGTGGCGCAGGTGAAGATGTTTGGGATATTGCAGAAGCAGGTACAATTAATGCCTACAATGATTTAAAGACATTTTTTAATACCCATAATATGACCAACGACGCCGATTACGCATTGGCATTGGACTTAATTGATCAAGAAAATTGGGTAGATCATTTTGCCACACAATTTTTTGTGAACAACGATGAGATGGCCTATAATATTCGTTGTTTTAGGTCTTACGAACCAGACATGAAATGGAAATTCATTTTATGGGATACAGGTGCCGGTTCTGAATGTTACACTTGTAACAGCATAGAGTCGTTAATTAATTTTCCTTACACCAGTGAAGAAATTAATATGATGAACGATTTAATGGATAATCTTGACTTTAGAGATTATTTTATTAATCGTTATGCCGACTTAATGAATTATTATTTCACTTGGGAAATTACAGAGAATTTAATCGATGTAAATGCCGATGAAATTGAAGCGGAAATACCTGCCCATCTTGCACGCTGGGGTTCACCAACGGTTGCTGTTTGGAATTCAGGCGTGAACGAATTAAAAACATTTTATGAAAATAGAGTGTATTATCAACGCAACGAAATTGAAAATTATTTCGATTTAAATGATCAAGTTAATGTTACACTGGAAGTAAATCCTCCCGGAGCAGGGTTTATTAAAATTTCTACTATTGTTCCTGCAGAATTACCTTGGACAGGTGTTTATTTTGATGGAGTACCAGTAACAGTTACCGCAATAGCCAATCCGGGTTATACGTTTTTAAATTGGGATGAAAACGCTTTTATTGATGATATTAATGCCTTAACATTTAATAATAATTTCACCGACAATACAACTTTTACTGCAAACTTTACAGGCGCCGCAGCATCAGGAGCAATTGTGGTAAGTGAAATTAATTATAACAGCGACAGCACATTAAATTCCGGCGATTGGATAGAATTACATAATACTTTGGATGTTGATATTAGTTTACATGAATATGTTTTAGTGAATAAGCAATTCTATCAAAAATTTACATTTCCTGTTGAAGCGGTAATACCTGCAAATGGATACTTAGTAGTTGCAGAAGATATTTCTGTATTTAATTCAAAACATCCCGGCGTTGACAATGTAATTGGCAGTTTGAATTTTGGATTAAATAACTATGGCGATTCACTAACTTTAACCAACCCCGCCGGTGTTAACGTGTTTAGTTTTGCCTTTGGCGATGATTTTCCTTGGCCGCAAACAGCAGATGGTTTTGGACGAACCATGGAATTAGCCTATGATATGGCAAATCCTTCGTTGCCTGCATCATGGTTTGCAGGTTGTATAGGAGGTTCACCGGGCGAAATTTTCTCACTTTGCGGAGAAAACCCTATGATTACCGAAATAAATTATAATTCATCTCCAACTGCTGATGCCGGCGATTGGTTCGAATTATTTAATTGGTCAGCCGCTGCTACCGATTTAAGCGGATGGTTAATTAAGGATGCAAAAAATAATATGTTTGTAATTCCTGAAGGCACCATGATTTCAGGTGGCGGAGGATATCTTGTATTTTATCAAGATGCACCAAAATTCAATACTCAATTTCCTGATGTAACCAATAAAGTTGGTCCCATAAATTTTGGATTTGATGGAGCAGGCGATGTAATTAGTTTGTATGATGCCTCGGGACAAATTTTTCAAAGTGTAAGTTTTGAAGACCAGTCACCTTATCCACTATCACCCGATGGTGGCGGAACAGCATTGCAAATTGTTAATGTATCATTAAATATTAATGACCCCGAAAATTGGACAGAGAGTTGTCCTGAAGGAAGTCCGGGAAGTGAATTTTTATCGCCTTGTGCAACTGCAATTAATTCGATTACACCTAATTACAATTTAATAATTTATCCTAATCCGGCAACAAATGAAGTTGTTTTGCAATTACCTGCATCTTTAGGCAATGGTACAATAACTATTTATGATGCAACAGGTAAGTTAATTAATTCATTTAATGTGAATGATTCGTATCTTAACTCAATTGCTGTAACCAATTATAGTTCAGGAATTTATTTTGTGAAAGCTGAATTTGATTCAGAACGCTTTACCGGAACATTTACGAAATACTAAACATCAAAAATTTATTCAATAAAAAATGCCGCAATTAAAATTGCGGCATTTTTATTAACCTATTGAATGAATACTTAGAACCCAACTGATGCTTCAATCATAACACCACTGAATTCAAGTTCGCTTCTATAATCTGATGTTTTGAAATTATTATAGTTTTGTTTAACATATTCTAATTTAACAAGTAAGTTTTCAGTTGGGAACCAACCTGCAGCTACTTGTAA
>JANMLV010000272.1:0-4214 GCA_031372705.1 Bacteroidota bacterium
ATGACACCTAAGCTCCACGCCCGGATGCATTACATAATTTATTGAGCACGTTGCGTCAATTGGAAGTAAAAATACCTGTTGCTAAATCGATGCACAATACGGTAGTAACCAATATTGCAGGCAGAAGAACACATATAGAAATTTACAACACCAAGGGTGAAAAATCGAAAGGCTTTTACATTGGCGATAATAGCGCACCTTTGAATGGCACATTTATGTTGATGGAAGGTTCTGACCATCCTTTTGTTGTAAATATTCCCGGCTTTGCAGGTTATGCAGCCACTGTTTTTTTTACGGATGAAACCGATTGGAAGAGCAAACAAATATTTGCCTACAAACCTGAAAATATTAACCAAATTGATGTTACCTATACCCACATGCGCGATTCTTCATTCAGTATTGTGCGCAAAGCAGATAATACATTCGAGTTGGTTGGCAACGCACAATCTGCAAAACCATTAAATCCGGAAATCGTTGATTTTTATTTAAAACAATTCGCTGTATTAAATGCCGAATATTTTATTCTTGAACCCGAAAAACGCGATTCGCTTTTAGCTACAAGGCCTGCATGTGTTATGAGTGTAACAGATGCCAACAAAAAAACAACTTCATTAAAAATATATTACCGTCCACTCACAGCACGCTCTAAAATGCAGTTTACCCTTGAAGACAAACCCATTGAATTTGATTTAGATAAATTTTACGGTGTATTTAACAACGACAGCGACCTTGGCATAATCCAAAATTTTGTATTTGGCAAATTAATGGTTGGCCCACAATATTTTTACCGACAAAGACCCGGTAATGTGAATGTGTTGAATGAGGGTATTGGGGTTAAATAAAGAAGGATGCTGTTCAGCTCTAGAACAAATTTAATACTTTGATGGCAGATAATACAACTAGAAAGGTTTGTTTAACAAAACGCCAATTATGCTAATGTTAAATTTTCAATACTTTACTAACTTCATCACCTCCACTCCTTCAGCTGTATACAGCTTAACAAAATAAAATCCGGACATCAATTCAATTATAGGAATTGTTGATTTATTACCGAACAAAATAGTTTGGTTTTGCACAAAAACAATTTCTCCAATTTGATTTATGATTTCAATTTTTGAAATGCTATTAGCAGATTGATTTTGAATTGTGATTTGGTTATTGGATGGATTAGGAAAAATCGCTATAACGCCCTTTGGTATGTCATTTAAACCTACAGGCTTTTCATAGTTAATTAAAACTTTAAACAAACGGTTGCTGGCTGTACTTGGTGTAAAGTTTGGAATAAGTGCATCAATACCGCCGTAAATATATCCTGCAAGCACCTCGCCGTTGATGTTGTGCAATTGAATTACCTCATTATTGTAATGTGGAACCCCGCTATTTAAAACAAAAACTGCATTGGAACCTAATAATGCATCAAACTGAATAGGTTGCGGATATTGTTCTGTGGTGCCATCAGCATATTTTATATGGTAGATATATCATTCACAAACGGAACATTTAAATCTTGCTTAATGGTATCCTCTTCTTCTTTATAATAATACTGACCAATACCACCAAAAAATGTGGCATAATAAGTTTGCGCAACCGAATCATAAATACCCATCACCGGACAGGTATAATTATTTAATTTCTGAAAAAAAGATTCATCTTCCTCATAACCGGCGTCGTTAATATACACCGGTGAAAACCAAACAAAATCGCCCTCATACTGAAACACGCCACTAAATGCTGCTAACATTTCTGTTTCATCCGGAGTAATTATAGAAACAAAATTTAAATCACGTCGGTGAAATACTGCCGTGTCTTTTATTATTTCAATATCACTTACAGTAATATTTATTCCATCATCATTTAAATTAAATTTCTTTAACGCATTGGTATATTCCTGAAAAAATTGTGGTCCCGCAGGTTTTGAATATTCACCCGCAAAAATATGTCCGCCGAATAAATAAATTTCATCATCCAACACGCCAATTTCACCACCACTTACTTCAAATAAAGTATCTGCATACCTACGAATTGCAGGAGCAACCGATTCACCGGTTGCCATTAAGTCGGCTAACAGCTCCAAATCGACAGCCAATAGCGCCGGAAATGTAATTAAGCTGTCGGTAGCTTCCTGGTAACCGTATCCACCAACAATATACAAGTATTTTCCATGTTGAAAATGTTGTGGATTGGTGCTTTGCAATTGATCACGAATATCTGCCGTTAAATCGAGCAAATTGGCAGTCTGATATTCGCCGGTAACAGGGTCGAACCGATGAATTTGATTGTTTGCCTGTACTTTTGGAAAAGTGTTTGGCGGTATGAATCCATGCAGTCCTCCGCTCCTTCCGGTCATGACAAACCACTGTTCATCCCATTCGCCGAGTGCAAAAGAGTGCAATCCCGGCCAATCGCTATAAGTTATTTCTTCCAGTGCAATGGTGAAGGGTGGCGCTGCAACCTGCGCCTGTAAACGGTTTTGAGCAAAAAAAAGCGCAATTGCAAGTGTGAAAACAGGAGCAGTAAACTTCATAGGACAAAGTTAATGTGAAATCCACCATTTGTTGAAAACACTTTTGTCGCTAATGTTTACCTTTGCTGTAACTCAAAATTTAGAGCATGAAGTTTATAGTAAGTACAACTGCGTTATTGCGCAATCTCCAAACGGTGAATGGCGTTGTGAGTCCGAATACGGTTTTGCCGATTCTGGAAGATTTTTTATTTGTGGTGGAAAAGAACAAGCTCACCATTTCGGGTACCGACCTTGAAACATCCATAACTACTTGGCTGGATATTGAATCGAAGTCTGAAGGTAAAGTGGCAATTCCCGCACGTATATTAGTCGATTATTTAAAAACACTCCCTGAGCAACCACTAACTTTTTCGATAGATGAAGATAGCTGCCAGGTAGAAATTACTACCGACCGTGGTAAATATAAATTGAACGGCGAAAATGGTGATGATTTCCCTCGTGTTTCTAACGACGATAAAATGTCGGATATCACATTACCATCCGGTGTTTTGCAAAAAGTAATTAATAAAACAATTTTCGCGACAGGTAACGACGAATTACGTCCGCCAATGACGGGTGTTTTATTTCAATTAAATAAAGATGGCATAAATTTCGTGGCAACAGATGCACATAAATTAGTGCGTTATCGCCGAACTGATGCAAAAACAAATAACCCTGCATCGCTTATCATGCCGAAAAAAGCATTGAACTTATTAAAAGCGAATTTACCGGGTGAACAAACACAAGTTACTATTTCTTACAATAGCTCATTTGCATTTTTCAGCTATAACAATGTGAAATTAATTTGTCGCTTAATTGAAGGACGTTATCCTGATTACAATGCAGTTATTCCGACTGAAAATCCGAATCGCTTAACAATTAATCGCGCCGATTTTTTAAATACTTTGCGTCGTGTAATTATTTTCTCGAATAAAACTACGCATCAAGTAATATTAAAAATAAAAGGTAATGAGTTAATTGTAAATGCACAAGATTTAGATTTCAGCAATGAAGCTAATGAGCGTTTAGATTGCACTTACGAAGGCGACAATATGGAAATTGGATTTAATGCTAAGTTCTTATTGGAAATGCTTAACGCAATGGATAATGAAGAGGTGCGCATGGAACTGAGCACACCAAATAGAGCAGGTTTATTATTGCCAACAGAAAGTGATGAAGCTGAAGATTTATTGATGCTGGTAATGCCGGTGATGATGAATGTATAATATTATTTTACATTAATACTATTGAGCGACGAAGGTTACTTCGTCGCTTTTTTTTTAATTTACTACTTCGAATTTGATAAGTGCTGTAATTCATGATTTCGGCTCCGAAGTGGAATTTCTGTTCTTTTGTCTTGATACAAAAGAACCAAAAAATCAAGGCTGCATTGCTTTGCGCAAGTGCAGCTAACGACACACGCGGGGCGCGGACGAGGCGCCAGCAGTGTTTTTAGTGATAGTGGTGTTTTGAAAACGGTGGGAGTTTTATTTAATCGCGTTTATTATGTGCTAGCGCTGCGCCCGCTTGGTGAGACGAAGCATCGAAGCTTTTTTGCTATCGTAGCTATAGTGTCGTAAGCTGCACTAGCGCAATGCAATGAGGCCGTTGACAAGGTTTGACATTGCTGCAATGCATTAACATTACTTCCAAGTTATAATTTAATTCGGTGCTCTGCCGAATCTTCGATTCGGAAGCGGCTTCTTGCGGA
>JANMLV010000274.1:0-22464 GCA_031372705.1 Bacteroidota bacterium
GCCAAAAAACAGCAACATCGTAGCGCTCGACGAAAACTTTTCGGTAATCGGAATAATCACCTTATCTTGAAAAAAGCCATAAAACAGTTCAAATTGCAAAAAAGAAAGCAGCACCGTAACCAAAAACAGAAACAACAAATCGATAGAACGCTCCACCACAATGGTTCCCAGGGCCTTATCGAACGGAACTTTTTCGTAGCGTTGCACAATGCCGCAGCGTGTAATTTCGCCTAAGCGCGGAACCGCCATATTGGCCAAGTAAGCCACCATAACCGAGTAAAAAGTAGTCGACATGCGCGGATTATACCCCAATGGTTGCAGCATCATTTTCCAGCGCAATGCCCGCACCCAGTGACTTGCAATGCCAATAACAATCGAAAACCCCACCCACCAATAATCGGCCACGCGAAACGAATTGCGCAGTTCATCGCGTTGTTCGGTGGTTAAATCCTTTGTGATATACCAGATTAGGAGTATACCAATGCCCAAGAAAACCACGAATTTTAACACATTAAAAATCAGTTTTCTGTTTAGCATCAGCGCAGCGAATTAGTTTTGCTATCCGGAAAAATCACTACAGGCACATATTTTTTGGCCTCTTCAAACTCCATCGAAGCGTAGGAGCACACAATAACAATATCGTCCATTTCCACTTTTCTGGCGGCCGGTCCGTTCAGGCAGATTGTTCCCGACCCGCGTTCACCCTTAATTATGTAGGTTTCCAGGCGTTCCCCGTTCGAAATGTTGAGCACCTGCACCTTTTCGTGTTCAATCATATTTGCCGCATCCATCAAGTCCTCGTCGATGGTTATGCTACCAATATAATTCAGATTCGCCTCCGTAACCCTCACCCGGTGAATCTTGCTTTTAAGTATTTCTATACGCATAGCGGGTGCAAAGGTATGGGTTTTTGGGGAGATGGGGAGGGGAAAAATGGATGCAATTATAGTAGGTAATGAACAGCAAAAGTTTGATAGTGAAATGTATTGGATTTGGAGAAGGAACATCACGAATGCCATAGCAATTTGTTCCGGCTCTACACTGCAACCTTACTTCGTTCCTCAGTAAGGGTTTCCGTTGCGATCCGGTCTAACTGAGCGGGAAGTGTTAGTAATTGAGATTTAATTTTAAGAAGCATTGACATTCGGAGAAATAAGTAGCCATATAGTGAAGGCATCGGGTGTATGGGATTGAAAACTAAGTTATAATTGCATTTAAGGTATCTTAATGTCATTAGTTGTTAAGTTAATGGCTTCTACTATATGGCCAATATTGGCGTTAGAAGTTCAATTTGCAAGTTAATAAGATCTGAGTTTATTGATTTAAATAATTATTTTGTGACATGGTAAATTGTTGTTTTATGGCAATATATTTTGCTATAATACATTATTTAAAGATATTTTGTGTTTTTTAATATATAAAAATGTGACATGATTTGCCTATGCCTGAAAATAGTAAGTTATGAAATGGAAAACGCGGTATAAATTAAAATTAAACAGCGATTTGCTTTCAAAACAAAAGGTTAAACTACTTACAGAAATCGGCTTGAAAAAGAAATAAGCTAAAAGTAAATAGGAATTTATTCAGATTTATTTTGCGAAAAGCACCGAAAAGTGGTATCTTTCGCAAAAAATATCTCAAATGGTTTCAGGTAGGAATTACAGCCGATTAGAACATTGGATTGAAGACTGCCAATCCAAAGGAAAACTCGCATTCAATTTAGTCGAGCTGAGACAGCGTTTTCAATCTGATTCCGAAACAGCTTTAAAGCGGGTGCTGGACAGATTATCTGAAAAAGAAAAAGTAGTTTCAATTTATAAGGGCTACTACATAATAATTCCCCCCCAATATTCATCAAAAGGAATTTTACCGGTAGCAATGTTTATTGACGGACTAATGAAATTCTTAGAGAGAAAATACTATGTAGGACTTTTGAATGCAGCAGCATTGCATGGTGCATCACACCAGCAACCGCAAGAATATTTTGTTGTAACAGAATATCCTGTTATGCGACCGACAAACAAGTAAGGACTTAAAATATATTACATCAGCACACGACAGCTTGCGCCTGAATCGCTTACTGAAAAAAAGAAAACCGAAACCGGATATATCACCATTTCAAATCCGTTGCTGACAGCAATCGACTTGATCAGTTATGAGAAGAAAATAGGTGGACTTAACAGGGCGTCAACTGTGATTAACGAGTTGTTAGAAAATGTAAAACGAAATGATGTAAAGGATTCGTTAATAAACTATGCAAGCGTTTCCTCTCTGCAAAGATTGGGTTTTGTGTTAGATGAAATTTTAAACAAAAAAGAAATTGCTGAGAGAATATATTCACTTTGCATAAAAGCAGGAATAAAATTTTATTTGATTCCACTGAAAGCATCAGGCAAGAAAAGTAAAAAAGTTATCAGCGAAAAGTGGAAATTGATGATTAATGCCGAAATTGAACCCGACTTTTAGTCGACTCATTGAGCCCTTTGAAAAAAAATATGACCGAAATAAATTGACTAATGATTCCACAAGCATACATAACAGAATGGAGCAATAATGTTCCTTGGCAAACAAATGAGCAAGTAGAACAAGATCTTGTGATTTGCAGAGCATTGGTTGAAATTTTCAATAATGATTTTCTTGCTGACAGT
Source organism: Bacteroidota bacterium (assembly GCA_031372705.1). GTDB lineage: Bacteria > Bacteroidota > Bacteroidia > Chitinophagales > BACL12 > UBA7236. Next base: position 2,649 of record JANMLV010000274.1, read on the forward strand.
TTAGCATTCAGAGGTGGAACAGCCTTGCATAAACTTTATTTGCAGCCACAGCCAAGGTATTCAGAAGATATTGACTTAGTCCAAATCAAAGCAGGTTCAATTGGTAAAGTCATAGATCATATTAGAGGAGCATTATCTTTTTTAGGTAAAGCAAAAGTTGAAACCGGTGAAACGATGGCTACTATGAAGTTCAGATTTGATTCAGAATTTCCACCGGTAGTTTCTTTACGCTTAAAAATTGAAACAAATTGCAGAGAGCATTTTGCAATTTTGGGTTGGGAGAAAAAACCATTTACAGTTAAATCATCATGGTTCGATGGTGAGTGCAATTTGATTACGTACAAGCTCGAAGAACTCTTAGGAACGAAACTAAGAGCATTGTATCAGCGAAGAAAAGGTAGAGATTTATACGATTTATGGAAAGCGCTCAACGCCTCTAGTTTAGACCCCGACCTTTTGATAACATGCTATAAAGAATACATGAACTTCGCTTTAGAAAAACCTATCCCTTCTAAAAAAGAGTTCCTAATGAATCTTGAAGCTAAAAGAGTTGATGCTGATTTTTTAGGTGATATTGCCGCATTGTTGCGACCGGATGAAAAATATGATCATGAGGAGGCATTTAAAATTGTAATTAATACACTGATTGAACGGATGTAATTGAATGAATGAACCTCTCTCAAATAAAATCCAACTATTCAAATCTGTTTTCAAAGGCAGAGAAGATGTGTTTGCTGTGCGTTGGGAGAAAGGAAATAAAAGTGGTTACATGCCGGCATATTTTTATGACCCATATATGTATAGGGCACATAAAATGAAAGGTGGAACTTTTCAGAACTACACCGACAAAACCTATTTAAAACTTACTGACCAAGAAATTGAAAAGCACCTAAGCGGAGTGCAACTTATTGGAGTTTATCCGTTATTGCAAGACAACACTTCAACTTTTATCGTAGCCGATTTTGATGAAACAAATTGGATTGAGGATGCAATGAAATTTTTGAAAGCATGTAGAGAAAAAAATATCCCTGCATGCTTGGAGCGCTCCCGTTCAGGAAATGGCGGACATGTTTGGATATTTTTTGAACAACCTTACCCAGCAATCAAAAGCAGAAAAATATTTATTTCAATACTTGAACAGTCAGATGCATTTTCTGTATTTGATAAAAGTTCAAGTTTTGACCGTCTTTTTCCAAATCAAGATTTCCTTTCAGGAAAAGGTTTGGGAAATTTAATTGCGCTTCCACTATTTAAGAAAACTTTAGAGCAAGGGAACAGTTGCTTCATTAACACAGAAACCCAACAACCAATTTCCGACCAGTTTGATTTTCTGAAAAACATAAAGAGAATTTCTATTTCAGAATTAGACCAACTCTATCAGTTGCTGACTGCAACTGCCAATACAACCTTTCAGAAAATTGGTGAAGGAAAATTGATGATTGCATTAAGCAATGAAGTGAAGATTAGTAGAGAGGCAATGACAGCACCTTTGACAAATTTTTTGAAAGAAGAACTGAACTTCACAAATTCTGAATTTATCATAAAGAAGAAAATTGGCAGAAACACTTTCGGCACGGAACGCTATTTCAAGTTTGTTAAAGAGACAGAAAACGAGGTTATTGTTCCAAGAGGTTTTATTGGAAAGCTAATTCGCTTTTGTAGAGAGAATAAAATTGAACATAATTTCATTGATGAACGAAAGAAGAAAAAAGCAATCCCCTTTTTATTCAACGCTCAACTAAGAGAGCATCAGCAAGCAACAATTGAGTATGTTTCAAAAAAAGATTTGGGAGTAATAGTAGCTCCACCCGGTTCGGGTAAAACAATTGTTGCTTTGAAAATTATTTCAGATAAACAGCAACCTGCATTAATTATTGTTCACCGAAAACAATTGGTTGAGCAATGGACAGAAAGAGTTGAAACTTTTTTGGGAATTCCCAAACATGAAATTGGTAAAATCGGGCAAGGAAAAAGTAAAGCTGGAAATAAAATCACAATTGCAACTATTCAGAGCTTATCGAAAGAAGTTGTGAAAGAGGGAGCAGAAAATATTCTAACCGCTTTTGGAACTGTAATCGTAGATGAATGCCATCACATTCCTGCCGAAACATTCCGAAACACTATTGCAAAATTTCAAACATTTTATCTCTATGGATTAACGGCAACTCCATTTAGAAAATACAATCACGGTAAACTAATTTTCATTCATTTAGGTGAAGTAATTTCACAGATAAGATCAAATGAAATAAGCACAGCACAGCAAGCTACAATCATTATTAGAAATACTGAGCTTGATGTCCCCTTCAATTCCAAAACAGACCAATTTGAAACACTATCAAAAATTCTTATTCACGATTCAACGAGAAATAAATTGATTCTTCAAGATATAATCATTCAATTGAAAGAAGGCAAAAGGGTTGTGATAATCACTGAGAGAAAAGATCATATTGATTCTCTAAACCAGTATCTGAAACAATACTACGAAATAATAACATTGAGTGGTGACGATTCGGAAAGCAATAGAATTTCAAAGTGGAAAATTCTGAAAGAAGGAAGCTATCAAGTGCTGATTACAACAGGGCAATTCTTTGGTGAGGGAACTGATTTACAAAATGCAAATTGCTTATTTCTTGTTTATCCATTTTCGTTTGTAGGAAAATTGGTTCAATACATTGGTAGGGTTCAACGTTCCGAAGTTACCCCAACTATTTATGATTACCGTGATATAAAAATTGACTATCTAAATAAGTTGTTTCTAAAAAGAAATACTTTTTACAGAAAGATTGATAGGCAAGTGACTTTGTTTGATGAACCAACGGAATTAAACGCAGGGACCAACGTCGTTACAATTGAAAAGAAAATAAAAATTCCGATTGAACAGCTTGAATTTCATTATGGTAGTGTAGTGTTCAAATATTTCGTACCAGAATTAAAAACCGAACTTGCGTTTGAAATTGAAAATCTTGAAATAAGACCTGAGTTTGAAGTTTTGAAACAATACTTTTCAAAAGCACTTAAATCAAAGAATGTAAGGATTGATGTTCATGCAGAGTTTGAAAGCGGCAAACTAGTTTCTCAGTTGGCAACATCTAGTGATATTGAGAAAATAAATCGGGAAGTGATCGAGGGTGTAAAGTTTACTTTTGTTTCAAAGAATATTATTGGAAATCCATTATTTCAAAACGGAAATCTTTTAGACATCAATCAAATACAAGGAGATAAAAGCAATTCTCTTTATAATTCAGGCGAAGAATTACTTGAAGATATCTTAACAAAGCGAAATTATAAACATCACAAACATTTACAATTCTTATCCCAACGACACGATAAAAGCACTTTGAAGATACGATTTGTGCTAAGTCCTTTCTCTTTTGTTTTTCTATTGACAGGCAGGGATAATTACCACGTTGTATTGGAAACATTAGATACAGAGGAAGCAACTTACTTGTGGCATTTCCCTAAAGACAAACTGACACTTAAAAAAAAGTTAGAAGAAATTGACGAACAACTTGGCGTCATCAGAAACAAAGGCAGACAGGTTTTCCTAGAAAAGCAACCAGTGAATTTTAGCCGTATCATACATGAATATTCAAATGAGACAATGGGATTTATTATTTGGAAGGATTTGCTTGAAGAACAAATGACATGAATAGTCTTAATTTCATACCCAACTCAATAAATTAATAGTTTCTTATCATGCCAAATGTAAAATACCTATTTGACCCCTTTTTATTGCAAGCTCAAATTGCCCAACTTCATAAAGAACGAAAGGCGCGTAAAGTTCCATCAAAAAGAACCGGACGTTTAACAAAAACAGAACGCATACTTATTTTAGCTAAAACTGACTGCAAATGTCATATTTGTGGTCAAGAGCTAACATTAGATGAATTCCAGGCCGACCATGTTGTTTCTCATGTTCATGGCGGTAAACACGGGGTTGACAATTATTTGCCGGTTTGCTTTATATGCAATAATTATAGATGGCATTATTTACCTGAAGAACTTCAATTAATTCTAAAAATCGGCGTTTGGGCAAAAACTGAAATCGAAAAACAAAGCACTCTTGGCATTTCAATGGCTTCAAAGTTTGTGTTAAAGGAAAAACTGCGCATTAAAGCAAAGCCGAGAAGTTAATCTATGCGTATGCTTTCACTTAACTTCTTTATAAATATGCTCATTAATCAGTAACTTCAACTATAACAAATTTTGAAGTTTAGAATGTCTGCTACAACTCAGCGCAAAGCGCAAGGGTGTAAGTTGGTTTTTATTCTCTATACTTATTCATGAAACAAGGTCCCAGTTGCACTGCGTTTAAAATACCTTGAGGTTAGTTTTTCGAAAAGTAGCACATTGGTTTCATTTTATTTAGTAGTTTTGGGTAGGTTGTAAAAGTTGGGTGGGTTTTAAGCACCTTGCCTTTAGTGAACAGTAATAGTGCAAATAAAATCTGTAAGACCAAATGAATATTTTTTAATGAAACAATTAAAAGTTACTTGTGCAATCATATTGTTTAACACAAAAATTTTAGTTGTCCAGAGAAGTGAAAACATGAATTTGCCCTTGAAATGGGAGTTTCCTGGTGGTAAAATTGAGCATGGAGAGGATGAAGAAGATTGCATAAAGCGTGAGATAAAGGAAGAGTTAAATATTGAAATTGATTTGATTAGGAGGTTAACAACTTCTCGTTTTGATTACCCACATTGCTCTATCGAGTTAATGCCTTTTGTTGCAAACTATGTAGGCGGTGAAATTAAACTTACTGAACACAAGCATTATCTTTTACTCGAAAAGGAGCAACTGGGAGACTTAGATTGGGCAGATGCCGATATTCCCGTTGTCAAAGAATTTTTAAAATTATGAATGAAGGAATTTATGAAGAATTAGTAACCCAATTGGTTGCACAGAAACTCTTGAGTATTGATAAAAATGCTTTTTTTATTGGTAAATCCGTTTTGGATAAAGCGGAAGCATCTTCTGTTTTGGCAAAGCATTTAGCACAAACTATTAAAAAGGCATTGAACTATGTCAAGCATGACAAAGCTGAGAGTCAAATTGATACTCAAATAGCAATTGCCAACAAAATTATTTTATTTCTTAAAGATGAGTTAAAAAACGAAGAATTCGAAAATGATTTGATTGCCATTGAAGGTGAAATCTTAAAAGCTGTTTTTACTCGTGTTGATGCTCACTTTGCCGATTTCGACTTGCACCTTAAAGAAATCACGCCTTACACAAGGTTGACGCATAGTGAATTGTTTACTGGCGGAAATGTTGGACTTTCACTTGAAAGTGAACTGAAAAAAGAAATACTATCATCTAATCAAATTGACCTACTGGTATCTTTCATTAAGTTCAAAGGGATTATTATTCTCGAAAGAGAATTGTCTGAGTACACTAAGCGAGGCGGCCAATTAAGAGTAATTACGACTACGTATATGGGGGCATCGGATTACAAGGCTATTCTTCTACTTTCAAAATTAGACAATACTAAAATTAAAATATCCTATAATTCCGGCAATGAAAGACTGCACGCAAAGGCATACTTGTTCAAAAGAAACACAGGCTTTCACACTGGTTACATAGGTTCTTCAAACTTTTCTCGGTCGGCATTAACAGATGGCTTGGAATGGAATCTTAAAATCACCTCCAAGGAGGTTAGTCATATAATTGATAAGTTTGAAAAGACCTTTGATTCTTATTGGCAAAGTGATGATTTTGAACTATTTGATGATTCTATTCATAAAGAGAAACTCATTCAATCATTAAATCAAGGTAAATCAGTAAAGATTGCAGACTTAAATGTATCTTTTTTCGATATCAAACCTTTCCCCTTTCAATATGAAATTTTAGAAAAATTAGAAGTTGAGCGTACGGTTCATTTCAGGAATAAAAATCTTGTGGTCGCTGCCACTGGCACTGGGAAAACGGTGATATCGGCATTTGATTACAAAAGATTTAGAACTGAAAATGCTTCTGCAAAGCTTCTTTTCCTAGCGCATAGAAAAGAAATTTTAATGCAATCTGTTGGCGTATTCAGGGGGATATTGAGGGATAATAATTTTGGCGAATTATGGGTGGATGGATTAGAACCTAACTCTTATGAATTTGTATTTGCATCTGTTCAAACAATCAATAATCGGTTAAATGGAATCAATTTATCACCTAATTATTTTGATTTTATTGTGATTGATGAATGTCATCACTTAACGGCGAATAGTTATCGCGGGATAATAAATTATTTTCAGCCTAAAGTTTTACTAGGGTTAACGGCTACCCCTGAAAGAATGGATGGTGGCGATATACAAGAAGATTTCCATAATAGAATTGCCGCAGAAATCCGTTTGCCAGAAGCATTGAATAGAAAGCTTTTAAGCCCTTTTCAATACTTCGGTATTTCAGATAGTGTAGATCTCTCCAATGTCAGGTGGGAGCGAGGGCGTTACGTGGCAAGCGAATTATCTTCAATTTACACAGCCAATGATAGAAGGGTTAGAGAAATCATTAGTGCTTTGGAAAAATATACTAAAGAACTTACAGATGTTCGTGCTATTGGCTTTTGTGTAACAATGGAGCATGCGAGATTTATGGCTGAAAAGTTTTGCCTTGCAGGTCTAAAAGCTGATTATTTAACGAGCGATAATAATCAAAACAGGGATATTGTAAAAAGCCAATTGCTTAAAAAGGAAATTAACTATTTATTTGTTGTTGATATTTTTAATGAGGGCGTGGATATCCCAGAAATTGACACTGTTATGTTTTTGAGGCCTACAGAAAGTTTGACTATTTTCTTGCAGCAACTAGGCAGAGGTCTACGATTAGCGGACAACAAAGATTGTTTAACGGTTCTAGACTTTGTTGGTAATTCAAGACCTGAATACAATTTTGAAAATAAGTTCAGGGCTCTAATTGGTAAAACAACCACACCTGTAAAGAAGGAAATTGAAGATAATTTTCCACATTTGCCACTTGGCTGCTCAATTATTTTAGAAAAGAAAGCCAGGGAGACTATTTTAGAAAGCATCACTGCTGCAACTTCTTTAAATCGGAATCAATTAATCCAAAGGATTCAAAATTTTCAGCATCAAACAACAATGGAGTTAAACTTGAAAAATTTTATTGAGTTTAATAATATTCCGCTTCAAATGATTTATAAAAGAGGCGGCTGGAAACGATTGTGTTATGAAGCAGATAGATTGAGGGAAATTGACACTGCAAATGAAAGTAATATTGTTAAATGCATCTTACAAAAATGGTTGTCGTGCTGCTCATCGAGTTATTTTTCATTTATATTGAACCTTGCCAAAAAAGAGTTTAAAATTTCAATGGATGAGTTTAATGAAACTGAGAAATTAATGCTTCTAATGCTGTACTATGATATTTGGCAGAAGGAAGAATGTTTTGATTCATTAGAATTAAGCATCAAAGAATTAGGTCGGAACAAGGTGATGCTTAATGAAATGATTGAGGTTTTGGAGTTGCTAGTAAATGGCATTAGTTTTAAGGAAATAGCAATCGATTTGCCTTACACTCAGCCGCTTAAAATCCATGCACGTTACACGAGAGATCAGATATTAGTTGCATTTGGTTTAAGTACATTTGAAGCTAAATCATCCAACAGAGAGGGTGTTGCAGAAAATAAATCGTTAAATACGGAACTTCTTTTTATTGATTTAATCAAGTCAGAAGAAAATTTTTCTCCAACTACTATGTATAATGATTATGCTATCAATGAAATTTTATTTCATTGGCAAAGTCAAAATGCTGCAGGTCCTGAAACACCTAAGGGTCTATCGTATATTAAACATCATGAAGCCGGAAAAAAAGTACTACTTTTTATTCGCGAAAAAAACAAAGATGAATTTGGTAATACTATGGGATATGTCTTCGTAGGCGAAGGGCAACTTAGGGAACATTACGGAGCGAAACCTATGAATATTAAATGGGAATTAAACGAGCCCTTGCCAAGTTATTTGTGGAAGGAGGCTGCAAAGCTAAGGACGGGTTAGAAAACATAAGATAAAAAAATCGTAAAAACAGGTATGAAACCCTGGAATTATTTATACTAACAACTGGGCTTCGCGCATCGGAGGTTAATTAAGTGCACAAACAATTATATTGTAAAGGCTGCTGGCCCATCTCATATTATTATGATTAAAAAAAATAAAAAAACTCTTAAAAACTAAACAAAAAAAAGCAGCACCACATTATGAATAAATTATACTTCAAATATAAAGTTCACCAAGGTGATTTTTTAAGAAATACTGATATAGTAGAGCTCCCCAACCCAAATGATAATCCAGAAGATTTTTTAATTTGGTTTTTAAGCAATTATCAATCAGATAATCGTATAGCTTATATTGATGATTTATACAAGCTTTTATATAATGAGTTTTCTACTGAAGAAGGTAAGGCCGAATTTATTAATCAAATAGGCCCTAAAACAGATAAAGAAATTCAAGAGGAAATTAATTTAATTGAGGACGAGTTAAAGATTGAAGCATACTCAAATTTCTATAATCTCTTATTGTCGAATAAAATTGAAATAATATCTGATAATGAAAAGAATTAATTGGACCAGAGTGCAAGCCAAATTTGCTTTAAATCTTTGTTTCAAAATTCCTTTCAATCAATTTTAATATATAGTTAAGATTAACTAGGTTTACTATGTCGGCAATCTAGAAACCCCTCAAAATTTAGTATTTTTAACTTAAATATCTAATCAACATCCTTGCAACTGCATAAACATCCCACCATGAAACAAATCACCCTCATCCTCCTTCTATCCACCACATTCAATTCTTTCGCCCAAGATTGGTCCCTATTCCCTCCCCAAACCACCATGTATTATTTAGCCGAAGGCACAACTAAACCATTTAATTGCATACAAGACTCCACCTTAACTGATGCCACCGGAACACATTATTATTTTAATAAAATCAGCCCTGCAGGCACAAGTCAAGCTTGTTACGATTCGATGATTGCGTATTATGAATCTGCTTATTTTGGCTATCCGATAACTGAATTGCAATTAACTGCAGTTGGAGATAGCATCCTAAGGTATAATGAACTGGAAATTCCGTCCAAATAGACCCCCTTTGACCGTTTGAAACTGACCCCCTTTCTGCGGAGTAAAGTGACCCCTGTTCTGCGCTCCAAAGTGACCCCCCTTTTTTTTGATTTGAACATACTGTTTTTTGCATTGTGATTTTCCTGAGTTTTTGAATCGTAATATGCCGTTTCTGTAAACTTATAAAAATCATGGCAAATAAACCAATCAGTATGAGTAAAGTGCGTCAAATCATGAAATTATATTCCCAGCGCATGGGAAAGGAGAAAATTGGATTGCGGTTGGGTGTGTCGAAAAATACCGTAAGAAAATATGTTGAAACTTATATCGCATTAAAAACACCCTGGGATGAATTATCAAAACTCACAGACTTTGAATTGAATAAAATATTCCATCCGCCACAGGAAGTTCCACTCAATGACAAATTAAAACAGCTGATTGATTTTTTTCCCGTCATGGAAAAACAATTGCGCAAACGTGGGATGACAGTGGCCCTGCAATACAGAAGATTTAAAGCGGATCATCCTGATACGTATAAAGAAACTGCATTTTATAAGTATTACCGCCAGTGGCGCAAACGGGTTAATCCGAGCATGCATATTGAACACAAGAGCGGTGATAAAATGTATGTGGATTTTGCAGGCGGCACATTACCCTATGTTGAACCAGGTACAGGTGAAATATTGCAAGCGCAGGTCTTCGTTGCAATTTTAGGATGGAGCCAATATGCATATGTGGAAGCCATGCGCAATCAAACGGTGGAAGAATTTATTACAGGCTGTGAAAATGCATTGCATTATTTTAAAGGTGTACCATTGGCGATCGTTCCGGATAATTTAAAATCAGCCGTATTTAAATCCAATAAATATGAGCCTGCATTAAATGAAAATTTTAAGTGCTTTGCCGATCATTATGGTTTTACAATATTACCGGCAAGACCACGCAGACCGAAGGATAAGCCGCATGTGGAAAATATGGTGAAGATCGTGTATCAGAATATTTACACCATGCTACCTGAACATGAAACACCAACGCTCACAGGATTAAATGAAGCAATTAAATATCATCTCATTGCATTGAATGATGTCATATTAACCGACCGGGATTACTCTCGAAAAGATCAGTGGATATTAGAACAAGCTGTGTTATATCCGTTAGTCCAAACAGGATATGAAATGCGGAAAATAAAGCAGGTAACCGTAATGAAAAACGGTCACGTCTCGCTTACAGAGGATCATCATAATTACAGCGTACCGTTCGAACTGATTGGAAGGAAATTAAAAATGCAATACTCCCGTTCCCTTGTGGAGATATACATGCAATACGAGCTTATAGCCACACACAAGCGATTACGCAGCCCAGGCAACTACACAACCAATCCGGATCATTTGTCGCCTGAGCACCGGTATCTGACAGAATGGAGTCCATCGTTTTTTTTGGAAAAAGCAAAACTGATTGATCCTATTGTGGAACAATATATCGGAGCGGTGTTGGCAAAAAGACAACATGTGGAACAATCCTATAAATCATGTCAGGGCATTTTATCTTTTGCAAAAAGGGTTGGCAATACAAGATTAATTAATGCCTGCAGGCGAGCTGATGAAATAGGGTACTACAATTATAAGATCATTGATGATATTTTAAAAAAGAACATGGATAATTATGACAATGACCCTTTGCCCGATACAATGCCAGAGCATGAAAATATCAGAGGAAAAAATTATTATCAATAACAACCAAATATCAATTAACAATTAAATACAAAAATTATGAAAGAGATGATGAACAAAATGAAGCAGATGAAACTGCTGGGAATGGCCCGTGCTTTTCAACTAACAATGGAATCGGACAAGAACGTGACGTTTACGCCAGATGAAATGGTGGCACACCTAATCGACGCAGAATGGGACGACAGGTATAATCGAAAGCTGGATAGGAAAATAAAAGATGCCCACTTCCGCTATAAGGCCAGTATCGAACAAATTGCTTTTGATGATAATCGAGTAGACAAAAATCAAATCCATCGGTTAGCCGACTGTGCTTTTATAAAGCGAAATGAAAATATTATCATCACAGGTAGCACCGGCATCGGGAAAAGTTATTTAGCATCCGCAATCGGACATGAAGCATGTGCGCTCGGATATCGTGTGTTGTATCAGCACAGCACAAAGCTGTTTGCACGCATGAAGATCGCAAAAGCGGATGGATCTTATTTAAAGGAACTCTCAAAAATGGAAAAACAACAGCTATTAATAATAGATGATTTTGGGATACAACCCTTGGATGCACAAAGCCGTTCTGCATTAATGGAGATCATTGAAGACAGGCACGGAAAATCATCGGTAATTATTACTTCGCAAGTTCCTGTTAGCAGTTGGCATGATATCATAGGTGAACAAACCATCGCTGATGCTATATTAGATCGCATTGTACACGATGCCCATCGCATTGAAATGAAAGGGGAATCTTTGCGTAAAAAAAGACATATGGTAGAAATAAGTAAATTTGTATCAGAAAACGAATAAATTAACCAATGCCAAACATGGCTAAAAACAGTTATAAATAAATCAAAAAGTGAGAGTCAACTTAGAGGGGTCAGTTTGCAGCGCAGAAGATAGGTCTGTTTGTGCGGAATATCCAATAATGAACCCTTTGGCACTTTTCCTGCAATATTTAAGCCTTTGGCACCTGTCGGTTACACATGGACTGTATTAAATGACAACATCGATTCCGACCTGGATAGCATTCAAATTTCTTGCGATTCAATTGTGTTCGGGAGTTTTCTGGGTGTAACGGATAGTCTGAAATATTTTTCTGTGCACACAACAGATGCTTATGTGGGAGCTTATACTATTGATAAGGCTACATTTGTGCTAAGCAAAAATTATGGTTTAATTCGCTTCTTGCCTTTAGAACTTTTAATAAATCCTACTGATTGTGCCGATTGTTACAGATGTTACGATTTAATTGGGTGGAACTCCGCTTTGTCTTCAAGTGGTTATGCCGGAGTGCAATGGGAAGAATGGATTCAGTTAACTTCCGGTGATTTTTTAAAATTTTATCACTACCTAAATTCAGAGTTTGGAACTGAAATTAATTACACTACACAATTAATTGACCATGTGGATCATTATGCTGATTCCATAGTTGTATATTATTTTAATAGCTTCGGTGAAGCAAGCAGTTATACCTATTATAAAGAAATAATTTATAATGCAATTTCATCCCCGGTTCAACGACTCGTGCGCATGCCAATCTCCCTTTTTGATACAGAAATAGGGAATGCTATTGGCATAAATGATACTTATGAATACAATTTAGATACAATCACATTTCCCGGCGCTTGGCGACTCCAACAAGGTATAGTTGAAGATGGCTATCTAGATGAATTAACTTGTGAAATTAATCCGGCTCCCTATTTACGAAAACTTGGTTGGGACTCTTATATTGGAGTTACTTCCTACTCGTCAGGCGACGCTAATTATTATGCTGAAACTTATTTAGTAGGATATGTAATTTCCGGTCAGCAATGGGGTGATTATTGGCCGCTTACAATTGAGGAACAATTAATTTATGTGTCAAATCTTAAAGTGTACCCGAATCCAGCATATATTGAATTACAAATCGTTTCACCGAATAGTCCAATTATGGATATTTATATTTATGATATAACCGGCCGTCTAGTAAAAACGTGTGCAAATTCAAATGGAACCATCAACATTGCTGACCTTGCTCCAGGCACATATATAATCAGAGAAAATGCAAAATCAGGCTTGCGAACCGGGAAATTTATTAAAGAATAAATTGGTAGATAGTATTCCGTTTTCAAATTTATTGGTAGTTTTGAATTGCCGCTGATTGTTGCAATATTATTTGATTATTGATAAAAGAAGGTGTAAATATGAATTATTACTCTTAATTAACCATAAATGAAAAAAATATTTATTATTATAACTATATTGGTAATTAGTGCTTGTAATAATCAATATGTGACTGCTAAAAACGAGATAAATAGTTGTTTTTATAATTATAAAGTAGCGGTAAAAGGTGGAAATGGTAACGAGGCAATTAAATATCTTGATAAGAATTCTTTAAATTATTATAATACCATTATTGATTTATCCGTTTCAGCTGATAGTATAACTTTAGATCATGCAGGAATTTATAATAAGATAACTGTTCTAATTATTCGCCAATTAATGCCCAAAGAAATACTTTTAGATATGAATGGTGAGTCATTATTTATTTATATGGTCAATTCGGGCTTGGTAGGTCAAAATAGTAACCAAAATGTTGACTTAGCTGATATTGAAATTAAGGGTACGTCGGCAAATGGTTTTTCAGTAGTTAGTGGAAAAAAACTTCTTTATTTTTTGGATTTAACAAGGAAAATGGTGTGTGGAAGATTGATATTACAACTGTATTCTCCGCAATAGTGGTTGAAATAAACAAGATGGTAGAGAATAGTAGTCTAGATGAGAATGATTGTTTAATGTATTTTTTAAACGAAGTCTATGGTGAACCTAAAAAAGATATTTGGCAACCTTTGAAATAGAATACTAAAAAGAAAATGACAAATATCATCGGCAGAAACATTCATCAATATTTGATTTTCGTTCAAGCCGTTGACCATACGCAACTAAAGAAAACAGAATATGATTTCACCACCCGCCCACAAGCACCTCCTCCCAATCCTCCTCCTCACCCTCTCTTGCAATACTAAAAAACCTACAACCATTGCCGTACCCGAAGAATTAAAATACCCCGATTCTTACGTCGCGCAATTGGCCCCGCAAATTGATTATGCATTGGCTGAAGTTGAGGGCGATGGAAAGGAGTTGAGAATTTGGATAAATGAAGCATTGTTTAGTCCAAATAGGTTAATAGAGCTTAAGGACTATAATAATTTTACCTACAAGAAATCTATTAAATTTTATAGTAGACATATTAGACCTTCCAATTTCAGATTAGATAGTTTGTCTTTATCCAACGCCCCAAGCGAATTAAATTTGGACACTATATTTAGTGCGCTGAATGACTTGGGATTTGATGAAGTACAACCAATGTCAGATAGCCTTTGGCAAAGAATTAATGACGGCACTACTTTTGTTGTGGAAATGAAAAATGGCCCTTACTACAAAAGTATTAATTGTAATTCTCCATTTTGTTTTACTGATAACAATAGCAAGCAGTTAGATACAATAATAAAATACTTATCGTCCATTTTTGGGTTTCAATATTATGGAAATGTTTACAAAAGGGACAAATAATTACCTACATAATAATTTACTATTTAATTATTCCGTTTGTCTGTTGGGGTTTTGATTCATTGTCATTTTTAACAATCAGAATTACTTGTACATCAGGTTGTTGAAATACAACAGAAACATTACGACAATAAAACCTATTTCACCCTTCTCAATTGTTTACTACTTTTAACTAAGTTGTTTAGTCCGGGCAGTTTTTCACACCCTATTGCTCTCACATGCATCCTTAGCATAAACCTTTACACCCAAGCTATAGATAGGTTAAGCCGTTAGCAGTGAGCGCTACAGCAAGAAAACTAGTCGAATACCCGTTTCTTGATGAAAAAAGAAAGTTGAAAATAGTGGAAAGAGTATAAAGCAAAGCGGTAAATTTGAGCTGACTTGTGCCGATTCGGGTTTTGTAGATAGTTGATGCTTAAACTGAAATGAAAATATTAGCCGGAATGCTTGGGCGAAAGTTCAACTCATAACTGACCGGAAGACATTAACTAAGCCAAAAAAAAGGCATTGAATGTATAACGTTATTAATCCATGTATTTTTAATTTTTTAAAATAGAATCCTATGAATAAAAAAGGAACAATAATATTCATTGAAGATGATATTGACGACCAATTCCTAATAACAGAAGTATTTAATGAGCTTGATTACAAAAACGAATTACTCTTTTTTAGAGATGGTGAACTTGCGCTTGAACATTTACTAACCAGTAGGGTAGAACCCTTCATTGTTTTTTCTGACATTAATATGCCAAAGCTGAACGGTATGGAATTAAGAGAAAAAATTCACAATAATGAAGATTTGAGATTAAAATGCATACCGTATTTGTTTTTTTCTACGCGCTCAGAACAACAACATGTAATTGAGGCGTATTCGAAGTCAGTTCAGGGATTTTTTGTTAAGCCAAATAATTTTGCTGACTTAAAAAAAACTATAAAAGTTATAATTGATTATTGGAACGAATGCGTTTCACCAAACTATGTAAAGTAGTCAGTATGGAAGCCGCCTATTACTTTATTTTGCTCCATCAAATGAACGAACTTTAGCGACAAGCAACTATATTGCACAAGATTACGGAATGTTGCCCCTTCCGGAAATTATTATCTTGGCAAAAAAAGCAACATTGCTTTAGGTCAATACGCTTATAAATAATACACGGAGCTCTGCAAGTGATTATAGAAATCGAATCGGATTGTCACCAGGATTTTATCACTGACATATTAAATGTTATCGAAAATCATTCTGAGCACTTATGCAATGCATAATACCAATTTTTCGATAGTTAGTTTACCCTTTTCAATTTATTTATTAGTTTTGACTGCGTTGTCAGCACAACCCTCAACACCAATGTTAGAATAACGCACTATTTAAATGAAAACTAATTTATTCATCATACTCCTTTTTTGTTGCTCACCAAGTTTTGCCCAAAATTCAAAACTCGTAAATGTCTTCATTGGAACCGAGGGAACAGGGCACACTTTTCCCGGACCTTCAATGCCGTTTGGAATGGTGCAGCCGGGGCCGGATAATAAGGCGTTTGGGTGGAATCATACCAGTGGTTATCAGCATAACGACACTGTGTTATTGGGCTTTTCGCAAACGCGCTTTAGTGGGACAGGTATTAATGAAATGGGAGATGTTTTGTTGCTTCCCATTAATCCGAAAAAAGAGGCACTTAAAAATGCCTACTATAAAAATACGGAAATTGGAAAAGTAGGTTATTATGCTTTAACGAAGAAAGACGATGTAAAAGTGGAATTAACCTGCTCCGAAAGAGTGGCGTTTCATCAATATACTTTTCCGGAAAAGGAGGCAAAGGTTTTGGTTGATTTACAACATGGTTTGAGATTTGCATTTGATGAAAACAGTCAACAAGGATTGGTGATTGAAAGTGATGTAACAATTGAAAACAACACTACCATTTCGGGTTATTGCGCCACACAGAATTGGGTGAACAGAAAATACTTTTTTACAATAACATTCGATCAACCTTTTGTAAATGCAACAACCCTCAACAAAGCAGCAAACGAAAAGGCGCCAAAATATTTACTTGATTTTTTGCTTGCAGAGCATAAACAATTAAAGGTAAAAATTGCATTGTCTTCCGTTTCTGTAGCCGGCGCAAAATTAAATATGAGCACTGAAATTCCGCATTGGAATTTTGATGAGGTATATCAAAATAATCTGAAAACTTGGGATGCCTATTTGAACAGAATTACAATTGAAGCACCGCTTAAACAGCAAGAAATATTTTATACTTCGCTATACCACTTATTTTTACAACCTTCTAATATTGCAGATGTTGACGGGCAATACAGAGGGGTTGATGATAAAATTGCTATTGCACCAAATAAGGAATATTATTCAACGCTGTCTATTTGGGATATCTATCGAGGTGCGTTTCCACTTTTGCAAATTATTGCACCGGAGAAAATAGATGGCATTATTCAAACGATGCTCCTTCATCACAAAGCAAAAGGATTTCTGCCTATTTGGACAGCTTGGGGGCAAGACAATTATTGTATGATTGGCAATCACGCAATTCCTATGATTTTATCGGCTTATCAAAATGGTTTTAGCGGTTTTGATGATAAAACTGCTTTACAAGCAATGGTAGAAACTTCCACGCAATCGCATATTAATTCTGATTGGGAATTGTATAATCAATATGGTTATTACCCTTTCGATAAATTAGATAATGAAGCCGTTTCCAGAACATTGGAAAGTGGTTATGATGATTGGTGCGTTGCTGAAATGGCAAAGCAATTAAATGAAAATGAAATAGCCGCTGCGTTTTCAATACGTGCCAATTATTACCGAAACATTTTCGATACTGAAACTACATTTTTTAGAGGCAAGGATACAAACGGTAATTGGCGCACACCTT
Organism: Bacteroidota bacterium; assembly: GCA_031372705.1. Lineage (GTDB taxonomy): Bacteria > Bacteroidota > Bacteroidia > Chitinophagales > BACL12 > UBA7236. The sequence goes on from JANMLV010000274.1 coordinate 19,868, forward strand.
TTAATCCGCTAATGGCCACTTCGCCAATGAACAATCCGGGCGATTATACCGAAGCAAATGCCTGGCAATATTTTTGGACACCTGCTCAACACGATATTGCAGGAATTACCGAACTTTTAGGCGGGAAAGAAGCATTTACACAAAAGCTAAATGAATTTTTTACCACAGCATCCGAAAACCCGAATAAATTTTTGGGACAAGAAGCAATGATTGGTCAATATGCACACGGCAACGAACCTAGTCACCACATTATTTATTTATACGCTTTTACAAATAAACCTCAACTTGGACAAAAATATATTCACCAAGTAATTAATGAATTTCACAACAACACACCCGATGGCATGATTGGCAATGATGATTGCGGTCAAATGAGTGCTTGGTATATATTGTCAACACTTGGATTTTATCCCGTTAATCCGGCATCCGGTGAGTTTGTTTTAGGAAGTCCGCAAGTAAAGAAGGCGAGTATTCAATTAGGTGATAACAAGACTTTTACAATCGATACAAAAAACTTTTCCGATAAAGCGATATTTAATGCAACACGCATGCTGAATGGTAATCAAATAAATCAACCTTTTATTACTTTTCAAGATATCACTAAAGGAGGTGTATTAACATTTGAAATGAAAACTGAATGAAAAATATTATTTTGACCATCTTTTTTTTAAATGCTATTGTTTTGAATGCACAACAATCTAATGAAATGTTTCAGACCTTGCCTTCGGGAAGCATAAAGCCCACCGGTTGGCTCAAAGCGCAAATGGAGAAAGACGTTGCAGGTTTTGTGGGAAATCTTGACCAAATAGTTCCTGAGCTTATTAATGACCCCATTTACGGAAAAGATAGATTGCAAAAACATTCTAAAGCAAAAGATTTAGGCAATCAAAAAGAAGGCGATGCTGCGGGCGATGAGCAATATAAATGGTGGAACAGCGAAACGCAATCGAATTGGTGGGATGGTTATTTGCGAAACGTATTTTTATTAGACGATAAAGCGGGAATTGAAAAGGTGAAAAAATATGTTGATGCAATTATTGCTACGCAAGATGACGATGGTTACATAGGTATTTATGATAAAGAACTGCGCTACAATTTCAATTCAGAAAATGGCGAACTCTGGTCAAAGGCAAGTTTGTTTAGAGGCTTGTTAGCCTATTACGAATTTACAAACGACGAAAATGTTTTTACAGCAGTTGAAAGAGCCGTTGATAATGTAATGCAGAATTACCCCATTTACAAATCAAGCCCTTTTAACTCAGGTACATCTTTTAATGGAGGCGTTTCACACGGCTTAACATTTACCGATGTTTTAGAAAAAATGTATATGCATACCAAAGATGAAAAATATCGAAAATATGCATTGTTTCTCTACCAAGATTTTTCAGCAACTTATCAATCAGAATCCGATGTGCAATTGAAAAACATTTTAAATCCCGATTATCAATTACAATCGCACGGAGTGCATACTTTTGAACATATTAGAGCATTAATTATTGCAAAATATGCCGGCAATAATGAGGAAATAGACAAGGCATTAGCCATTTATTTAAAACGAATTAATAACGCAGTCACCATAAGCGGCGGAGCAATTGGCGACGAATGGATTGCCAAACGCAATTCAGATGCCACGCATACCGGTTATGAGTATTGTTCGCTCCAAGAATTGCTGGATAGTTATTGCTTGTTATTTCAAAAAACCGGCAATGCCGCAACCGGAAACGCAATTGAAAACATATTTTATAATGCAGCACAAGGCGCACGAAATCCAAATCATTCTTGCATTGCCTATTTAAAAACCGACAATTCCTATGAAATGTTAGGCACTAAAAACGGTGAAGTTGAGCCCGACAGAAAGCAAACGCGATATAAATATTCACCCGCACATCAAGACGTAGCAGTTTGCTGCAATCCCAACGCAGGAAGAATTACACCCTATTTTATTCAAAATTCTTGGATGAAAGAAAACGAATCTACTTTGGTTGCAACATTATTAATGCCCAATATTTTAGCAACTACCATCAATGGAAATAAAATACAAATTGAAAATATAACCACCTATCCTTATGCAAACGATTTTAAATTTAAAATAGCACAAGCAAATCCATCAAATTTCATATTAAAAATAAGGATGCCCAATTGGGTAAAAAAGATTAAAACGAATGAAAAATATACAATTGTAAATGACTTCATCGTAATTGAAAGAACCTTCTCATCCAATGACACAGTAGAAATTTCATTTGAAGCAGCCATTCAAATAAAAACCGATAATGTAGGTGCTCATTATTTCACTTACGGCGCTTTGCTTTATGCCTTACCAATTAATTACGGTGAAATTTCCGGTAAAAAATATGGCACTCAATTTATTGATTTCACCTATCAGCCCATTGCATTAACAACTTACGCCTATAAAAAAAGTAAAAAGACCAAATATGCAGATGGAAAAATATATACATCCCTAATCAATCAAACCACCAACAAATCAGAACAAGTAGAACTCATCCCCATAGGAAAAACCATCCTTCGGCAAACAACATTCTAAAACACTCCTAATAACAAGGTTTACTACATCGCATCAGTTTAATTCAATCAAATTT
>JANMLV010000280.1:0-82500 GCA_031372705.1 Bacteroidota bacterium
AGTGATTTTTGTTTGTTATTTATTAATTGGTATATCATTTATAATTGGCAGTAGCGCGATGGCACAAGACTGTTTCACTGAAACTACTTGCTCAATAACGCCGACCTCATATACTATTAATACCAATACTACCTGGAGTTCTGTAAATTATAGGATAAACTCAGATATTCTTATTACATCAGGAGCAACTTTGACAATTGATGCTTCAAATCTTGATATTGCTGCGGGTTTAAAAATATCGGTCAATACCGGATGTACGCTTGAAATTCAAAACGGGTCTAAACTTTATTGTTCAGGCACTTGGATAGGGATAATTGCAAAGGATGGAGCGACTGTAAAAGTGCATGACTCTGGCACAGCGATAGCTGATGCCACTGTAGCTATTAATGCAAAAAACAATGTGACAGGTGCAACAGAAACAGATCTTGAAATTACTGATGATGCCTTATTTTGTAATAATGAGGTTGGAATTTACATTGAAACCTATACCGCAGCAAGTGCTATGAATACTACGATTGAGGACAGTCATTTTACAGCACCCTCATTACATGCCGGAGGTGTTGGCGATTACGCTATTTTGGTGAACGGAGTAACAGGAGGAACAGGATTGGTTATTGGACAATCAGGTGCATATTATTCAGATTTAACTGACTATAATGAAATTGATAATTATTGTGTAGGCATACGCGTAAATGCTTCTAACATTACTATAGAAAACAATTATATTCATGATTTACTAGATGGTGATTTGCCTTCTCCAAGTGATCCGGAACAAACCGGAATTTTGGTAAGGGGTAGCAGTGGCACTGCAGATTACGATTTAATAATAGGAAATAGTAATGTAACGCCAGACTATTATAATAAAATCGAAAATTGTGTAACCGGTATTTATTGCAAATCTCACGTTAATGCTACAATTTTTTCAAACGAAATCACCTCAAGCCTTGAGTTAGATGATACCTGGTTTATGGATGCGGGCATCAAGATTGAAACAAACTGTGATGAAATTGATATTGAATATAATTGGATTCATAATTTTGATTTTTACGGTATCTACCAAGAGAATATTAATGGTTCTGCCATTAATACACTTGCCTACAATACAATTGATGAAGATGCTATTTATACAGATGCAATTCATCCATATGGAATTTTTGTCAGTGAAACCGGCGTTGATAATAATTTGTTAGTTGAAGGAAATTCGATGCATTTATTACATACCTGTATTTATGCGGAAAATGTGAATAATGCTGAATTTTTCGAGAATGATTTACATTTTAAAAGATATGATATCTGGACTTACGCATATGGTCTTCGTCTAGTAAATTGCATGGATCCCACAATAACCGGAAACCTTTCGGAATATGATTCTCCAGGAGTATGGACAGCCTTTACCAGGTCTTTTCTGCTTGAAGATTGTGATGCCTCAATGGTAAGCGAAAACCACGTAGCGAATGCTTACGGAGGAATTGTTGTAAAAGGCACGAGCGCTTATGCAAATTTTTGGTGCAACCAAATTGAAGACGGCTTGCATGGCTTTCATTTTTGGAATGTTGGCGGAGTAACAGGCTCTCCTCCAATTGCAGGAACAATTGAAAGTGGATTGACAGCAGGTAATCCTTCTGATAATTATTGGATTCCGGAGGAAACGAATTATCAATTATACTTAAATGGTTCATACCTTTTTGAGGTAACTTGGCTTTATCAGTATAATGGTTCTTTTCTTGAGTATCATGCCGACGCCGATTATTGCAATGCAATTGCAGGTTCATCTTTACCGAGTTTCTATGACCCAATATTAGCAACTGACTTTTGTGTATCTTCACCATATCGTTTGGAAGGTGAAAATGGCCGAATCGCAGCTCTTAAACTAAATACTGATTATGGTCAATGGGCTGTGAACTTTAATAATGGATTAATTGATGATTCTCCTCTAACTTGGTTCAAATTTTACAATTTTTGGAGCAGAATTATCCAGGATTCTATTGCTGTTGATTTTTTAAGCGATGAGGTTGGCGAATTATATTATGCTGTTGAGAACAGCAATATTCCTGACTTTATAAATTTAACTTTAGCAATGAGCAGTCGTGATTATGCAACGGCAGGGGAGATTACTTCAGAAATAACTCCGCAAAATGACATTGAATATTATTGGAAATCAAGCATTGACATTTACATGAATAACCTTGATACTTTAGGAGAATTTATTTTAAATGACTATGTAGAATCTGAATTATGGAGTATTGCAAACCTCGATGTAGATTTCAATGGCCCAGGTGTAGCTTTTGCAAGAGCAATGCTCGACACAGTATTTCCTGTTAATGAACCTGTGTTGGAAGAGGAAAGACTGATGAAGCCTTTGGAGACAATATTTATTGTTCCTAACCCAGCTGACAACTTGATTTCAATTAATTGTTCTGATCCTGCTTTTTTGAATGAAAATTTCAAATCTGCAAATTTAATTGATATGATGGGGCAGGTAATAAAATCTTTTGACAAGCTGAGTGAAAATAATTCATATTATATCGGTGACTTGTCTGGAGGTATTTATATACTGGAAATATCCCTCATCGATGATAGAAAAACAATTAAACTTATTATTCAATAATCAATTCGAATGCACTCGATCATGAGGGTAATTTTAATTATTTCATTAATAATTTCATATAGCTGTGCTTATACTCAGTCCTATAACAACAATTGGGTATTTGGAGATTCAATTGGTTTGAATTTTAGTACGGGAGCGCCGGTTATTTTTAATTCCGGCATCTCTCAAATAACTGAAGCTTGCGCCGCTATCTCAGATGAAAATGGCAATTTATTATTTTATACAAACGGACACACCGTCTGGAATAGAATCAATAATATCATGCCTCACGGTGATAGTTTGGATATAGGTTATTTTACCCCGGAGTATGGAAGCAGTATGACACAAGGAGTGCTTATTGCACCAATGCCTGATAATGACAGCCTTTTTTATATAATTTATATTTATCATAATGTTTGGGGCGGGGGTAATGGTTTAAAATATTCTGTATTGAATACACACTTGAATGGGGGCCTAGGGGATATTGTGGAAAAAAACATACTTCTTTCAGAAAATAATTTAACAGAAAAACTTCAACTTGTGAAACACGGAAATGGCAGGGATTGGTGGCTTTTGGCGTTAACTAAAGGTGAAGAAGAAGGAGATCCTATCAACTTTGTTAAATTCCTTATCACAAAGTACGGAATAGATGGACCATTCTATCAGGAATACGAAGATACCTATCACGAGTCAGAAGGAACAGGTCAAGAAGTAGGTTATATGAAATTTTCTCAGCAAGGAAATAAAATTTGTATAGCAAAAGGGACTGATGGTGATATATATGATTTTAATCGCTGTACAGGTGAATTTACTAATTATATAAATATTGACACAATAGTTGCGAATTATCCAGCTGACAGGCTAGTTTATGGGATAGAATTCTCGGCAGAAGGCAAATATTGTTATGTAGCATCTGCTGACGGGTCACCTGCAGGCACGCAAACATTTTTGTATCAATTTTGTATTGCCTGCCCTGAATCTGTGCAGGATACAAAAACTTTGATTTATGCATCAGACTCCAGTATGACACTCTTTGGTTTATTACTTGGTTCTAATGATAAAATTTATATGTCTTCATATTCAACAATTAATACCCAAACAAATTCGAGTCTTTTTGTAATCAACAACCCAGGTACTAATGGCTTAACCTGTAATCTAGACACACTGACAATTTTCCTTAGTACTCAAAGCTTGAGTTATTTTAGTGGCCTCCCCAACATGCCCAACTATAATCTCGGTCCACTGGAAGGAAGTGAATGCGATACCTTGCTGCCAATACAAACTGCATTACCCACAGTAATTAATATTTATCCGAATCCATCAACAGGTAATATTTTTATTTCAGGAAGTCCAAATGATTTATTTAATTTAACACTTTATAATTTGCTTGGAGAAAATGTTTTTGAACAAAAAAACACACCCGGTAATGTGCTAATAAACCTGCCTGTAGATAATGGTATCTACGAGGTTGTATTAAGAAGTGCTGATAACATTATACTTGTGGAGAAATTAGTAATCGGCAAGTAATAGGAAATTTAGATAAGATGGTAAAACAATTATTAAACAAGCTGAGTGAAAATAATTCATTTTATATCCCTGACTTGTAAGGAGGTAAGTATATACTGGAAATTATCCCTATCAATGATAGAAAAACAATTAAACTTATTATTCAATAAACAGTTCGAATGCACTCAATCATGAGGGTAATTTTAATTATTTCATTAGTAATTTCATGCAACTGTGCTTATGCTCAGTCCTATACCAACAATTGGGTGTTTGGAGATTCCATTGGTTTAAATTTTAGTACCGGAACTCCCCAATTTTTTAAAACATCTATAAAAACAGGCGGCGAAGCATGTGCATCCATTTCTGGTGAGAGTGGTAATTTATTATTTTATACGAATGGTGTTTCCGTTTGGGATCAAACACATACTATGATGCCTAATGGTGACAGTTTAAATATTGGATATTACACACCGGGCTATGGAAGCTCAATTTCACAAGGCGTGCTTATTGCCCCCTTCCCAGGGAATGAGAACTTGTTTTATATTATTTACCTATCAAGAATTGGTTTTTCAGGCTGTTGCTTGGGCTTGGAATATTCAATAGTAAATATGGCTTTGAATGGGGGTAATGGCGATGTAACAGTTAAGAATTCCATACTATTAATGGATACATTAACTGAAAAGCTCCAAATTGTAAAACATGGTAATGGGATTGATTGGTGGTTAATTGCCCTAACTAGTGGGCAAGAGGAAGGAGATCTTGTCAAATTTGTGAAGTTTATTATTAAACCTTCTGGAATAGAGGGTCCTTTTTACCAAAATTACGCAGATACATATCACGAAGCTGATGGACCAAACCAGCAACTTGGCTTTATGAAATTTGCTCAGCAAGGAGATAAGGTTTGCATAACCAAACAAATTGATTTAGATATTTATGATTTTGACCGTTGCACAGGCGAATTTTCAAACTATATTAATATTGATACTGTATTACAGTATGATAATTTTCGCGTATTGTATGGAGTTGAGTTTTCGGCAGATGAAGGCTATTTTTATATAAACAGTTATTCATTTCCTTCACCAAGAGCCTTATATCAATACTGCCTTACTTGCGCAATGCCGGTGCAGGACACAAAGACATTAATTTTTGCTGCCGATACTGTTACACGCCTAATGGGGTTGTTACTTGGTCCTGACAATAAAATTTATATGTCAACTTGTAGGCCAACCTTACCCGGTACAGATTCAAATTTATATGTTATCAATAGTCCCAGCATTGGTGGATTAGCATGTGATCTAGATACTAATGCAGTTTTTTTAGGAGGCCTAAGTTTACCACCATTCAGCGGCCTCCCCAACATGCCCAACTATAATCTCGGTCCATTACAAGGAAGTGAATGTGACACTTTGCTGCCAATACAAACTGCAATACCCGATGCAATTAATATCTATCCAAATCCATCAATAGGTAATATTTTTATTTCAGGAACTCCAAATGATTTATATACTTTAACACTTTATAATTTACTTGGAGAAAAAGTTTTTGAACAAAAAAACGCACCCGGTAATTTGCAAATAAACCTGCCGGTAGATAATGGCATCTACGAGATAGTATTAAGAAGTGCTGATAACATTATAAGAGTGGAGAAATTAATAATTAGTAAATAAATATTTTAAATAAGCAATAGAAAAAAATGGTTGAATAAGCTGAATCAATACAATCAAATTTTTGAAGGCGTTTTTGCAAATAGTAAAAAGGATACGCTCAACTCCATCCAAACATTGTGAATACCAACACAATCTTTTATTGGTTACCAATTAAAAGCATCATTTCCTTTGCAACCATTTCCGAAGCCCCTTCCCCACCTAAAATATTTCTCACTTCCTGATATTCAGCGCGCATTGTTTGGCGATAATCGTTATTGTAAATTAATCGTTCGAAATGTGCTTTGAGATTTTTTTCGTTGAATTTCAATTGTATTAATTCGGGCACCACTTGCTTGTCGGCAATTAAATTAACCAGCGAAATATATTTCACCTTAATTAATTGTCTTGCTATGACATAAGATATTAAACTCCCCTTATAACAAACAATTTGTGGCACATCAAATAATGCCGTTTCCAGTGTTGCCGTTCCGCTGGTTACCAAGGCAGCTTCGCTGTGGTGAAGAATGTCGTAGGTTTGATTAAATAAATAAAACACGTTGTTTTCACGTGTAAATTGTTCGTAATAACTCTTGTCTATTCCGGGAGCACATGCAACCACAAATTGCATTTTGGGATAATATTTTGCCATCGCCAGCATTACTGGCAATTTCACTGCAATTTCTTGTTTCCTGCTTCCGGGCAGTATACCGATAATAGGTTCCGACGACAAGTTATTAATTTTATAAAAAAGCGGATTTTTAACTTTATTGGTAATTTCATCCAGCAATGGGTGACCAACATAAGTTACATCGTAATCGTGTTGTTTATACCAACCTTTTTCGAAAGGAAGAATGGCAAATAACCTGTCGACATATTTTTTAATTATTTCTACACGCCCACCTTTCCAAGCCCATAGTTGTGGCGAAATATAATAGAATACTTTGTAGCCGGCCGTTTTAGCAAAGGGTGCAATACGCAAATTAAAGCCGGGATAATCAACAAGAATTACAGCATCAGGATTAAACGCTGCAATATCTTTTTTACATAAATCGATATTCTTTAATATAGCGCGTAAATGCATCAAAACTTCCACAAAGCCCATGTAAGCGGTTTCTTTATAATGCCTGAAAAGGGTTGTTCCCTCAGCTTTCATTTTATCACCACCAAAGCCTCTAAATTCAGCTTTTGCATCGAGTTGCTTAATTGCCTTAATTAAATTGGCAGCATGTAAGTCGCCCGAAGCTTCACCGGCAATGATATAATATTTCATTGCAGCTTATTTATTTAATTAAATAATTATTATGCAGAATATAATAATAGATGAGCATGAATATTGCCAATAGAATGGTGACAATACCAACACCGCGCAGGCAGTTATCGCGTTTTGTTCTGATATATACTACGAATGGGATAATATTAAAAAACACAGCCAACGTAGAAATAAAACGCTCTTGCACGCCGGTAAACAATTTTCCATTTACATAAAATCCGCCGGTGCTGAAGCTATGGTTAATTTGATAAAACACATAAAACATAGTAACCGTAAAAACTATGGAAACCAGCATGCCTACAAAAACATTATCTTCTTGCATTTTACTCATAACACAATAAATTTATCCAAGGTCGTTAAATGATTTAGTGGTATCGATATGTATTTCATGAGGTGGTTTAACAGGATTATTAACGTTCCAGTTCTTATTAAAGTATGCAATGGCATGATGTGCTGTTAAATCGTATTGCACCGGCACAACCGAAACGTAACCATTTGAAAGCGCCCACTCATCGGTATCTTCACCCTTATCGTAGTTTACAAACTTACCGGTTAACCAATAATAAGGTCTTCCATGCGGATCGTTGCGTTCGTCGTATTCTTCTTCCCATTTTGCTGCTGCTTGACGACAAATTTTTATACCGTTGAGTTGTGCAACCGGCAGGTCAGGAATATTTACGTTTAACAAAGTATTTTGCGGCAATCCATTTTGTAAAATTTGTTTTGCAATAATATGCGCAAAATGTTGTGCGCCGCTAAAGTCTGCATCATGCGCATAATTTAACAATGAAAATCCCACAGCGGGAATACCCTCAATACCGGCTTCCATTGCTGCACTCATGGTGCCCGAATAAATAATATTTATGGATGAATTACTGCCGTGGTTAATACCGGAAACGCACAACTCAGGTTTCTTATGCAGAATTTTATCCTTTGCAATTTTCACACAATCAACTGGAGTTCCCGAACATTCATATGCTTCGATATCGCCGAATACATTCGATTTTTTTAATCGCAACGGTTCGTTTAAGGTAATGGCGTGTCCCATTCCACTTTGTGGCTTATTAGGCGCTACCACAACAATTTTTCCCAACCCGCGAATAGCGTTAACCAATGCGTGAATTCCTGGCGCTGTAATGCCATCATCGTTGGTAACTAATATTGTTGGCATATTTAGCTCTGACATAAAATATAAATTAAGCGGCTTCGCTTGTGAATTTAAATTGGGAGTAAACTAACGCGTAAATCCCCATAAACATTGTTCGTTTATTCATTAACACCTAAAAGCGGCTGCAGTTCAATTGGAATAATTCCATTGCTGGATCTCAAACTACTGAGGTCATAAATTATTTTGTCGAGAAAACCTTCTCTTGAAATTTTAATTGCCATAGTAGCACCGGCCAATGTGCTGATATCGCCAAAGCCGTTTGCATCCGTTTCACAAATTACTTGCATGTTCGGACTTTCAATAAACGTAACTCTAGCTTTATAAATTGGCTTTAAATTCGGGTCGTAAACATATACTTTAGCGAGTGGTAACATCTGCGTTACTTGGTAAATATCATCGTTGCCTTGTCCACCCACTCTATTTGAAGTAAAATATCCTGTTCCGTTTTTAATTATCATGGCATAATCATCTTGTGGCGAATTTATTGGCAAGCCAAGATTTTCAGGAACGGTCCAATATTGCTCAATGCGCATCGATTTAAATAAATCGAATCCACCAAAACCGGGATGATAATTACTGGCAAAATACAATTCGCCTTCAGGACTCAAATAGGGATACAACTCATCGCCGGCGGTATTAATTGCTTGTCCCAAATTTTTTGCCGGCGCCCAACTATTGCCGCGCTTAATAGTGTAATACAAGTCTGTTCCACCGTATCCACCCGGCTTATCGGAAGCAAAAATTAAGATATTTCCATCTGCCGATATCGATGGCTGTCCAACAGAATAAGTTTTTGAGTTTACAACCAAAGGCCTTGGAGCATTAAATTTGTTATCCAAATAGGTAGAGAAAAACAATTCTAATTTAACTTCACCGTCTTTTGCCTTTATTGTTCTGCCACGGTAATAATTATTGCGGGTGAAATATAATTTTTTATCATTAGCATCGTAAAATGGTGCTGCCTCATTCAATTCAGAATTCACATGCTCCATTTGAGTAATTATCCAAAGCGAATCATTCTTCAATTCCGTGAAAAATAAATTATAAAATGATATTGCTGTTGTAGGATTAATTTCATCGCCACTGCTTCTCGCATAAATAATACCTTTTTTAAAAAAAGCAGGTGTAATTTCAGAATCGGATGTATTAAAGCCTAAAGTATTAATATAAAACAGCGGTGATTTATCCTTATTAGTTAATGCCCAGTCGCATGTAGACGCCAAATAATACCCTTCTTCTTCGTATGCAGCATATTTCAAGTAATAAATTTTTGCGGATTTATATTTCCCATTTCCTTTCAGTAAATCGGCATAACGTTTTAAAATAACAGGGTCGGCTGTGTTTTGTGAAACTATAACACCATACCAATATTCTGCGTCAATATTTCTATGTAAATTAAAATAAGCATCAGCAAGTTTTAAATTCACCTCATAGTTATATGTTTGCTGCAAGTAAGTGAGATACATGTCAGCGGCTTGTTCATATATCTGATTTTGATATAGCTTATCCGCACCCTGCAAAAAATCATCCTGAGCCTTTAATTGCTGAACTGCAACTAAACCAATAAATAATATCCAAATTTTACAACGATTCATCATAAGGCTTTTCAGAAAAATCTTGGGTTTTTAATATTGTTGTTATGTTTATTAAATCGATAGATGAAATAAACTTCGTGCGAAGGGCTTAAAAACACGGCATCGTCATTCAACAATCCATTATATGAATAACCAAATCCCGCTTCATGCGCTGTAATTTTATTATCGGTTTCAAACATATATTGCGCAGTAACCGAATAACTGCCATTGGTGCGATATCCGGCACCGAACAGAAATGTATTATTAAAAATTAGGTTTAAATTAACATCTAATTGGGTAGGTAAACCGGAAGCCGCTTTAACCATTGCATCCGGTTTTATCGCAAAAAAATCAGATATTGTAATCAGCGTTCCAACAGTTGCATACACTGCATTTGTTTGGTCAAACTTATCATCATAACTCACAACATCCGCGTTTTTAGAATCATCTCCTGCTCCCAACAACGAAACTGTAGAAAGGCCAACATAATAATTATCGCTATGCAAATAAATGCCAACACCTGCGTTTGGTGACCAATAAGAATCAGACGCATCGGTAAATGCAGGATCTCCATCAGCGTATGCATCAAGCTTTTGATAATCGATAACATAATTCGCAATAGAAGCTTCAATACCAAACGATGCTATTAAATTATTATTTACATGCACGCGATATGCATAATCTATTCCTAAATAATTAGTATTAGTAACACCCAGTTTGTCGTGAAAAAACTTAACCCCTAAACCAATTTTATCATTTGCCAAAGGTGTATGTGCCGTAAACGATTCAGAACCCGGTGCACCTTCAATATTAACTGCATGGCGATGCAAGAAAAAATTTGTTTCTAACATGCCTTTACTTCCTGCATAAGCCGGATTAAATACCAACTGATTAAAATGGTATTGGTCAAATAAAGGCTGTAACTGAGCAATTGCATTTTGTGAAAATGCCATACTAACAATTACGCATAAGGTAGTATATAATTTCTTCATCGTTTTATTACAATAAACCCTGCTATAGGATCGGGGAACCCGTTAATTCTCAATATATAATAATACGTTCCTTCGGGAACATCGCCTGAGCTGGAAAAAAATTCAACATTCGACTTCCCATTCCAAGTTTTAGATTGGTCGCGATTTTCGTAAACTAAATTACTCCAGCGATCATAAATATTTAAACTAAACCTTGAAATCTCTGTAAGGCCTTCAATCTCCAAAACATCATTAATGCCATCCCCATTTGGCGAAAATGAATTAGGCACATGCACTGTCAATTCCCCAACCGGTATATTAGTTACGGTAACATTTACGTATGCAGTATCGCAAAGCGAAGGAGTGTTATCATCACAAACAACATAACCGAAATTATCTTCTCCAATTTCCAGTGCCGCATAATAAATGGAGTCGCCTGCAATTACAGCAGATCCTGTCGCACCATCCATTAACAATTCGGTAATTACTAAGTTATCACCATCACCATCAAAATCATTTAACAGCGCAGGAATATAAATTGTAAAATCTAAATAAGATGAAGCAGTATCATTAACTGCAGCAGGTGCGTTAAAATTTGTCGACAAAACATTTATTGAAATAGTAGCCGTATCGCAGTAAATAGATGAACCTATTTTACACACTGAATAAATAATTTCATCAGGGCCTAAATAATTTTCAGCCGGATCTAATTCATAAAAAATAATATCACCAAAAAGAATTGTAGTTGCTGCATGATCGGCATCGTCTAAAATTTCAAATTCCAAACCTTCACCATCCACATCTATGTCGTTCAATACTGCTTCAATATTTACATTCGTATTTATGAAAGTATTTACAATATCATCAATGGCAATTGGTTTATCAGGAACTTGATTTACCGTTATAATAACCGATGCAGAGCCACAAATATCAGGGTCTGTATCAGCGCAGCCGGTATATTCAAAATTATCGGTTCCGAAAAAATCGGGATTGGGTGTATAAATGAGTAAATCGTTCACTTCATCCACAGTAACAATTCCGTTAGCCGGCGGTGTTAAAATGGTGAGATAAACATTCGTTTCACCGGTTGTATTCAAGTCGTTGGCCATTACATCAAAAACAGCCTCAACAAAATCTTCGTTTACAACGTAAAAATCGGGTGCGGCGCTGTATAATTGCGCTTTTGCTCCGGCAGTAATGCTCAACAGCACTAAAAATATGATCACATATCTCAAATCAATAGACTTAATCATTTTCCAAAAATAGAAATTTATTCTGCATTTAAAAATGGATATCGATAATCAGTTGGTGGATTAAAGGTTTCTTTAATCGTTCTGGCTGAAACCCAACGCAATAAATTAAGGATACTTCCCGCTTTGTCGTTGGTTCCTGACGCCCTAGCACCGCCAAATGGCTGCTGTCCTACCACTGCTCCTGTAGGCTTATCGTTAATGTAAAAATTACCTGCCGCATGGCGCAAAATTTTCGTTGCCTTTACAATTTCATAACGATCCTGCGAAAAAATTGCTCCCGTAAGCGCGTAAGGTGATGTGGAATTCACAATTTCCAACGTTTCGTCCCACTTTTCGGCATCGTAAACATGAATCGTTAACACAGGTCCGAAAATTTCCTCACACATGGTGCGATATTTAGGATCTTTTGCCACAATTACAGTAGGTTCAATAAAATAACCTTTCGATTTATCGAAATTGCCACCTGCAATAATCTCCTGACCATCAGCTTTTGCTTTAGCAATATAACCTGAAATGGTATCAAATGCCTTTTCATCAATTACAGCATTTATAAAATTGCCGAAATCTTCAACAGTTCCCATTTTCATGCTCGCGAGGTCATCTTGCATATATTTTTTCACATCCGGCCATAAATTACTCGGCACATAAGCACGAGATGCCGCCGAACATTTTTGTCCCTGATACTCAAACGCACCGCGACTTAACGCCGTTGCAACAGCCTTAGCATTTGAGGATTTGTGCGCAATTACAAAATCTTTACCACCCGTTTCACCAACAATGCGCGGATACGATTTATAAGTAGCAATATTGTCACCAATTGTCTTCCAAATAGTGCGGAATACCTCGGTAGAACCCGTAAAATGGATACCTGCAAAATGGGGGTGACTAAATATCACTTTACCTGCTTCGCTACCGCTTACATGCACAAGGTTAATCACGCCATCAGGTAATCCCGCTTCACGCAAAATTTCCATAATAACCCAAGCAGAATATATTTGTGTGTTCGATGTTTTCCAAACCACGGTATTGCCCATCATAGCCGGCGCCGTAGGTAAATTCCCACCAATCGACGTAAAATTAAATGGCGACAAAGCGAATACAAATCCTTCCAACGCGCGATGCTCCATGCGATTCCACATTCCCGGCAAACTTTCCGGTTGGTCATTGTAAACTTGCGTCATAAACTCCACATTAAAACGCCAGAAGTCAATCAATTCGCAGGCAGCGTCGATTTCCGCTTGAAACGCATTCTTGCTCTGTCCCAACATCGTAGCCGCGTTCATTTTATAGCGGTACGGACCGGTAAGCAAGTCAGCCGCCTTCAAAAATACGGCAGCACGCTCCTCCCAGCTCGTATTTTCCCATTGCGCTTTTGCCTTCAAAGCCGCGTCAATTGCCAATTGCACATGACTTGCATCACCTTGGTGATAATGACCGAGCGTATGACTCAACTCATGTGGAGGATGAATAGCCACCGTTTTGCCCGTGCGCACTTCCTTTCCGTCAATAAACATCGGAATATCCATTTGCACAGACTTCAATTCAGCAATAGCCTCTTTCAACAATTTGCGTTCCGGACTCCCCGGTGCATAAGCCTTAACCGGTTCGTTAATTGCTTTTGGAACACGAAAAATAGCGTTTGACATATATAAATTAAATTTTGTGCAAAGATAGGGAGGTAAATTGGAATCCTTGTGCGCCGAGGCATCACAAATTTTTTGTTTTAAATGATTTGGAGCAGTGGCATTTTGCTTCGCTTGGGCATTAGTTCCGTTGCTTTGCTGCAAATCCTCGTCGCCTCCGCTTCGCTATGGCTCCTGCGGGTTTTCCGCGACGCCCCGGGCTAGGTGAAAGTTAGGTGGTATTATTAAAATAATTTTGCTGGTGAAGGAGCCTTTGGAATTAAGATGCTAATGGCACCTTTTGAGGTAACTGTCAACTCACAATTTAATTTTCAGCAGTATTTTGTGTGTTTGTGCTCACCTAATAACATTATTTACTCTGGTGTGACTTAGTTTTACTGCATGAACATCAGTTAATTTTACCTTTTTACAAATTGGGGCTCAAGCAAGACAAATACTGATTCAGGGAATTAGCTCAAATTGGCTCCTCATTGAACCGGTAGATCTTAGCATGGTTAAAAAAAGACAATAAACGTGAACAAATTAAGTTTCCCTTTGTTACCCTAAAAAATACTTCATCATGAAAAAACTATACTTGATTATTGCTTTAGCATTTACCTTCAATACCGCTGTTAACGCGCAAATAAGCCTTATTGGAGCTGCCCTTAATGACTCAACTGCTAAAATTGACATCGTTCAGTGGGATGCACTTGATTCTTTTTCGGTTGTGGTAACACCAAGCATGTTGGATGGTTATTATTTTACTACTTCAGCATTTGATGCCTACAACGCCAAATATTATATCACAGGACTTTCAGGCGACAGTTCGGTTTTATATTCTTTTAACTCGGGCACCGCTGAAGAAAATCTGTTGGAAGAGTCTGCTTATACCAGTGTCTCAGAATTTGATATGAGCACAGGAAAAATGTACAATCTTCTAGTGGAAACTTATGAAAACATCAGTATTTATGAATTTAATGTTAACACCAATCAAGATAGTTTAATTGGCATTATTAATGAGCCGGGAGTAATTGGTGTTGTTTCAGATGCCATCGGTTTTGATTCCAACAATGGTATTATTTATTATGTAGGTTTCACCATTGATCCTGCTGTATGTTTGTATGCCATTTCTGTTAGAGACAGCGTGTTTTCATTTACAAAAACCATCTTAAATTCTACTGCAGCTATAGATAATATATTCGGTGTTAATTATGATAATGTGAATGAAACTATATTCGCTTTGAATGATACTTATGACTCGTTATTTAATTACACAGGAAGATATGTTATTGAAATAAACAAAGTAACCGGAGATGTTATTAACCGCGCAGATTTGTCAGAGTTCCCTTACTTCGTTGGCGGTTCTTCTTGCTTTGATCAAAATTCAAGCACCTATTTATTGGCTGCAATCGATACCACCAATGTGCTTAAAATGGTTGCTTTTAATACATTAACCGATACTTATGTATCTGGTTTCATACCGAACTTAGTATCTGAAATAGTTTGTGATAATTCCCTTTTTGCGAAAACTAAATATGCAAGTACCGGAATAAATCAGGAATTAGCTTTCAACTTAAATATATATCCTAATCCGGCATCAGATTTCCTGAGTATTGAATATTCGCTTTCAGGCCCTGTAAAGGTTCAAATAGCTTCTACCGGCGGTAAACAAATATTTGCAGGCACTTACAATTCCATGAACAAAATTGATTTGAATTTGGAATCATTTTCGCCGGGGCTTTATATTGTGACCTTAATTAGCGGGGAAAAAACTGTATCTGAAAAAATTCTGGTTCATTAATCAAGCATAAAACTTTTTTGCAATTACATGCGTCGTCGCTGAATTACTGTAGATCACAATTTTCGGAGGGTTGCGAGGTATTAATTCATTTTTTGGGTCGCAATAACCGCTGTTATGACTTTAATCAAATGACCATCTGCAGAAATGTCCGAGCAGTGGTTATTGCCTCCATTAAATTAAACATACCGGCAAAACCATACTAAAGCGCCAGTTAGTAAATGATATTTATTATAGGCCTTGCTCCACACCAAATCCTCGTCTGCTTCGCTTTGATGCAGTCACTGCGGGTTTTCCGTTGCGCGCCGGGCCAGGTAGTGGTTTTTAGGTTTTATTGGAATTGAATCGATTTTCGGATGGTACTCAAGAGAAGGCTTTAGGTTAAATAAAGAGCAGCAATTGTTTAAGTTTGGGAAAAGATTTATTTTGGAGCCTTAAGTGAAAAAACTGCGGCTATAAACAAGTTAGGTGCAACCCTATGACAACACAACAAACGCTAAACTGAAAACAAATAATTACCTTTCACAAATGACAAAAAAAAGTATTTTAATCATAGCAGTTTTACTTTCCAATTTAACTTTTGGGCAGTCAACACAATTCGCTGACATTGTAAATTATTACAACGCCAACAAAAACTTCAACGGAGTTGCATTGGTTGCGACCAATGGGCAAATTGATTATTTAGCAGGAGTTGGTATTGCGAACCGACAATCGGGAACGACTATCAATTCAAAAACAAAATTCAAAATTGCTTCTATCACTAAAACTTTTACGGCTGTTTTAATTCTGCAACTTTACGAACAAGGGAAACTTGACTTAAATGCTACTATCGGAAAGTATTTACCCAACTACAAAGGCGAAGCGAAGGACAAAGCCACCATTAAAAATTTACTTACATATAGTTCGGGAATTTCCAACTGCGAAGGCAATACAGGAATTGGAGTATATCAAAGTCCTATTTCAACAGACGACTTTATTACAAAGTATTGCAGTGGAAAATTGGAATTTGAACCGGGCAAACAGTTTAGCTATAACAATGGCGATTATATCATACTTGGAAAAATAATTGAACAACTGACCGGCAAATCATTTGCACAAAATTTAAAGGATAATATTTTGCTTCCACTTGCAATGGACAACACAAATATGTTAGCCACCAAAGACATTATTATCGGACTTGCATTGACTTACAACATTGATGACAGCACCAAAATTTTTTACAATGACGACCCAATGTATATTGAAAACTATTTTACAGCAGGTGCTATGTATTCAACAGCCGAAGACCTTTTGAAATTTGACAATGCTCTATTCAATTTTAAAATACTCAATAAAAAAACGGTTGAACTAATGCTTACACCCTATCCCGAACTCTACGGTGTTGCTTATGGTTTTTGGGTTTCAGAGAATAAGTTTGGAAACATCACATCAAAAGTTGCAAATCGACAAGGATCAATTTGGGGTGTTAATGCAAATTGGCTTCACTTCATTGACAAAAACAAAACAATTTTAATCATCAGTAATACTAATGCAACTAATCTTTCAGAACTTACAGACCAGTTAGTTTTGGTTTCAACAAACCAACACGCAACAATTCCAATAGTAACAGCAAACTCAGAAACTCAAAACATAAGCATAGAAAACGCAAAAGGGACTTGGCTGCTTGACTTGCGACCCGACCCTAATAGTGAAGCATATTTGAAGGACTTTATTATTACACCGACAACTGGTAGCGATTTTAATGGAGAGTTTTATGGAACAGCATTTACCGCAGGCAAATTCAATACTGACTGGGAAGTTTTATATTTTGCTTTTACTACGAGCGACAAAGAAAATGTTTATTTCCACTCTGGTTTTATTGAAGGCAACAAAATATCAGGAATCTCATACTCTCCCGACAGAAAATTCACATCACATTGGACTGGAATAAAAAATTAATAGACACAAATGAAAACACTTCAAAGCAGCGCAGCACATAACAGCGCCTCCTATGTAAAGTAGTAAACTACCGCCCAAAAGTAATATTTTATTTTAAAATCAAGTCATCGTGATCGTGATATTTGTTGAAATGTGTAAAACCGGCCATGCCGGTGTGATTGGGTTTTGCATATTTCAACAAATTATTTTAAATTATTAAGCTCACACTTATTCGTCCTTCCATTTTTAATGTTGGAAAAATAAAATTTAGCTTACCTAGTTCCAGGTGCTCAACAAATGCTTCTACGAATCGAACCGGGTTGTCGGCAGTTATTTTATCTTCCAAGCTGGCGAACGTAATCTGGTGGCGATTTTGAGGGGTGATGAAATCCATGCTACTTATTTTTCGAAAGGTAATACAACTTATCAAATTAATTGGTAGTTTTGAGTGGGCTGTAATGGTGGGTTGAGTTTTTTCACACTCTTCCGTTATCCGTAATTTAATGAAAAAAGTAATCTGCATATTGACATTTTCAATTTTGATATTTTCGTGTAACACCAATTATAAAAAAGCTAAACAAATACCTCCAAATTCAGACAGTTTGACAAATATTTCTAGTCAAAAAAAGACCAAACCTGTTATTGATGATATATATGAAAATGAAAATGTTAAAATTTATGGAGACACGACCATTACCAATGAAAAAATATCATACACTTTACTAAAATTTGAACCTTACATATCATTTGAGGACTTTAAAGTATCAATTACGGACAATTCAAGCAAAGCAAACTTAAATCTATCCTCTAATAATAACGCAAGCAATTTTAGATCAAGACTGAGAGATGCCTATAAAGCGGATACCTCAAACTTTGCTGGACATTATACTTTTGTTTATTGGGGTTGCGGTTCACCTTGTCAAAGTAGTTTAATTATTGACAGACAAACTGGAAAAATTTACGACTCACCTGGTGCATCACTTGGCTTTGACTTTCGAACTGACAGTCGAATGCTTATAACCAATCCGCCAGACAAAAATGGTTATTATAGAGACGACTGTTTCTACTGCAAGCCAATAATTTATGTGTTTGACGAAAAAACAAAAACGTTTTCTGAAATTAAATCTAAGAATTGAAATAACTGCGCATAACAAACACATTAGCGCCAGCCGGGCGACGACTTCCTCAGAATAATTTTGAATAGCCTAAAACTTCGTATTTTTATTAAAGATTTTCGAATGCCGGCCCCGCCATTGCAAATCTGCTGTACGTTGTAGGCAATAGGGTGAGACATTCACAACTCAAATTGAAACAATAATTGGTGACACGACTTAAAGTATTAATAAAGCAATGAGGAGGACATATGCAATTGGACATTGGGTTTTGACTCTTTTAATAGCACCATTTACATCACAAGCTATTGAGTATATATATGGGACAAACCCTCATCAAGTAGTTGGACTATTAGAAGTTTATCCAATTACTTTACTTTTTAGTATAGCTTTTTCTCTTCCGACCTTTTTAATTTACCTAGTCTGTTTTTACTTTTTATCAAAGCAGGACGTGAATTTTGCGGTTTCGAAATTTATCTTAATTGTAATTTCAGTATTAGGCATATTTATCACTCAGACAATTATTGAAGGAAGCATGAGCCGTGACATAATAATTGCATATTCTGTTACTGCTTTTATTGTCGGACTAACAATGAAATTAAAAACGGCTAAAATAAAAGCACAAGACAAACCCATTGCGCCATAAAGTACTGCCTACAACAAGCACAGTTGCGATTTTGGGGCGACGACCTCGTCAGAATAATTTTAATTAGCCAAAAACTTCGTATTTTTATTAAAGGTTTTCGATTGTCGGCCCTGCCATTGCAAATCTATTGCGCGTTATATCTAATGCCATGAAACCATCAATCACAATCATATTAACTCTTATTTGGTTCTCTTCTTGTGACAACAAAAGCTCGTCTGTCAAAGAGAAAATATCTTCAAATGAGAAAGTTTCATCGGTTGACACCACTTCAAAAAAAAATGTCGCAGGAATTTCAGGTGACACATTCATTTTACACCCAAGTGGCTATGTTGATATTTTTCAATTTAAAGACACAACAATAAACGGAATTAAACTTAATGACTGCGATACTATAGAGAAACTGTTTGGTTACAATTATAGTTTATTGCCTGACATAGGCAACTTGCCTAGCATTCAAATACTCAATAAAAGTGAATCTCAACTTTTGACGATGTACATGTGGAATGGTAATACAAAATGTGATTTTAGTCAATTTCAAATAGAATTCACTTCAACAAATCCAAAGTATTTACAAAAACCATTCAAGCTTAATTTGGACAACTTTAAATTCGGCAAAACAATTTATTTGGGAATAAATTCTGACGAGCTTAAATCAAAAATTGGGGAACCTAATGAAATAAGAAAAGAAAAAGGACTTACTATTTTTTCTTATCAGCAATATAACGACCTGTATTTTGCCGACTATTATTTCAAGACTGACAAGCTTATTAAATTTCGTTATGGAAACAAATATCCGTAAAGGCACTGCACATAACAAGCCCATTTGCGCCAGCGGGGCGACGACCACCTCAGAATAATTTTCAATAACCTAAAACTTCGTATTTTTATTAAAGATTTTCGGTTGCGTTCCCCGCCATCGTAAATCTACTGCACGTTCCCCAAAATTCCAGTAAACACTTGTAACTTTACCATTCAAAATTTTCACAGCAATATGAAAACTGAGCACCTTACAGAATTATGTGATGAAGAACTTTTACAGAAATTAAAAAGTTTAAAAAAGAATAAAATTGTTGATGCAATAATTATTGGATTTACAGTTGGAATTGCAATTTACAGCGCGGTAATGAATGGCTTAGGATTTTTTACTTTCTTTCCTTTAATAATAGGATACATGATAATTAGAAATTCAAAGAATAATGAAATCCTGGAAAAAGAATTACAAAAAGAATTACAATCACGTAACTCAAAATAACAAAGTAGAAAGCAACTAAACTACACCGGAATTTATAGAAACTTGTGGTAACCCTACTCGGAAATGGCGTTGCTGCGGCATTTAATGTTACTTCCGAAGTCATGTCCGAGCAGCGGTTATTGCCTCCATTTAAATAAGCATTCCGGCAAAACCCTAGTCTATTTTTTGCACATAATAAAAATTCGATGCCTAATTTATTACATTGGTTTTCACTATTCCTAGAACGCATGCATCCTATTTGTAGCAGGGTTTTGCTGTAATTAATTACTTTTTTCAGGTAGCAAGAACCACTGCTCGAACCTTCGATGAAATATTGATCCTGCAAATTGAGCGGAGACACAATCAGACTAGACTATTCCGTTAGGGCTGTTTTTTTGGGAGAATATTTATTAGTTTTGAAATTACAAAATGCAAATCGAGTTGTTTTAATGCATTATCAATATAAATTATGTTAAATTAACTATAAAAATAAACTTATATGGGATTGGGTGATATTAAAAAAGAACTTAAAAAACTAGATAAAGATGAAATCATTAACCTGGTTGAAGATTTGTATAAAAAAAATAAATCTGTTCGTGAGTTTTTTGACTTTTATGTGAGCCCTGATGAGGGAGCATTATTCAATAAATATCATGACAAAATTTATGAAGCGTTTTTTCCAAAGCGGGGTTTCAAATACAGCCTGAAAGACGGCAAAATGGCAATTACTGAATTTAAAAAATTTGGTGGCTCACCTAATCTAGTTGCAGATCTCATGCTGTTTTATGTTGAAACAGGTGTGGAATTCACCATAATGTATGGAGACATAAATGAATCTTTTTATAAAAGCATCGAAACAACTTTCGTTAATAGTTTAACGTTAATGCAAAAAGAAAATGTACTGGATGCATTTGAAAAAAGAGTGGATAAAATTATTGAAAAAACCAGTGGCATGGGCTGGGGATTCCATGATTACCTTGTCCAAATTTGGATTGACTTTTACCCTATTGATGATGATGAAACCGAAGAATAAATAAGCACCAAAACATTCAATATAGTTTAATTTAATATCGTATCTAAAACAATGCAATTACAATACAGCAAATACTCACTAATTATCCTAACCCTCCTCTCCCTCCAATGCGGCTTGCTTTGGCGAATTGAGGTGGAATATCATGGGTGGTCGGGATTGATTTGGCTGGGGTATTTCCATTGGGCTGTTCCGGTGGGTTTTGGGTTGTTTTTGATTTGGGCGAATGGGTTTGTGGAGCTTGATGGGAATAAGCGGGTGCTGTTTAACGTTGTGGCTATTGTTTTTGGTGCCTTGATTTTTTATGGGCTGGGTATATCGTTGTCTTACTTTTTTAATCAGCCGCTAAACGGCATTAACACCTTAATTACTGTACCCCCATGGAAATATCATTTATTTAGAAATGCTTTCTATTTTATAATACCATTTATGTCTGTTGGAACATTTTTAATTTTGAAATTATTTGGAAAAAAGGTCGGGGTGAAAAGGTTATTATTGTCACTTGTATGTATAATACTTTCAATACCATTTTCAACCATTTTGCTCGAATTAATAAATCACAAGGGTGGTTCTGATTATATCCATGCCTTAAAAAGTGGATTTATAATTCCATTATGGTGTTTTTCAATTGGGATATTATTTATAGGCAAATCAGCAACGAAAAAAAGGTATGAAAATTCAGATTTCGTTTAAAATATGTATTTTTAAGTTGTAAACACGAATATTCGCTATTAAATTTTTCGATTATGAAAAAGTTACTTTTTATACTATTCCTTGTTTTGATAAGCTGTCTAACATTTTCATGCAAAAAAGAAGACACAGGATGTTTTAACCAAGAAATGTATGATAAATACAAAGATGCGATTTGTACTCATGATTGTCCAGGCGTAATCGGTTGTGATGGCAATACCTATTGCAATGAATGTGAAGCTAATCGGAACGGCATTGCTCTTGAATAATAATTGATGCAGGATAAAACCAACAATTTGAAATTATCATTTTACAATAAAAAAAAGGCATCTATTTTAATCAATTAACAAGTCAAATTATTGATATGCCTAAACCACACATATCTATTATTTTTATTGTGATAATGATATTGGTTCCAATAGATTACAACGCATTATTTATATACTTTTTACCTGTAGTTCCCGGCATGCATAGCATTGTGCATACCGCTTATCCTCCAATATTAATTGCATCTTCAATTATATTAATTTTAATAGCATATGCTTATTGGAAAGTTTTTGGTAAAAGCAAAGCACCATGGCATATTTTTGTTTTGCATCTCCTTGCAACTTTTCCTCTGCTTGTTTTTTGCAAGGTGCCCTCAGCAATTACTTTTTTTTCGTTCCCACTTAGTATTATCAGTAATGATCAACAATTAGCAGCTCGAGCTGAACTACTTAATTCATTTTTTTGGTTTACAGCAATACTCTTTACTATTGCCCAATTTTTATTGATAGCATATTTATTTCAACAAATCAAAAAAAATAAATAAGACAATCATCATATCATTGGATTTATGCTAATTGGAAGGTTATTTAAAACTTAAATCATAGTAATTATTTTAGAAAATGTTAGATTACTCATAGAATAAGAGGCAATGAACAGCGTGATACCGTTGAAGTTAATTTCACGTGCCCGAAGGTTTTGTATGCGCAGTCCGAGCAGGGTTCATACCTCAAAAACAAAATTATGGTTCCGGCATAACCTTGAGGTTTCGGAAAGATACATTCAAATAATTAACAAGCCATTAGTAAACAGTATACTATTTATTTTACCATCCGTTTATTTAATTATTTCTATTTTCCGGTGAATTATTCCTGATTCCAAATTTAGGGTGACAAGATACAATCCTGATGACAAGTTTGTTGGCAATATTATTTCGGTATCAGCTATTTCATTGGCAGCAATATCGCTTGCATAAACTTGATTTCCTACCATATCATAAATGATAAGCGGAATGATTGATTCCTGATTTAATTCATTATTAAAAGTAATTGTAAACGCTCCGGCATTTGGATTTGGGGAAATAGTGAAATCATTCGAATCAAATTCATCTGCTGATTTACAGGAATTTATAATGGCTAAGACTGCACTATTTTTTGAACATCCATCCGCATTGGCAACACGCACTCGGTAATTACCAACTGCATTAGCAAAATATATCTGTGCAGTAGCACCTGCAATATCAACGCCATTTTTTACCCACTGGTAAGTAAGACCAACTCCTGAATTTGCCTTTAACTTGATATTGGCATCAACGCATATATTGTTTGTACCATCTAAATTATTGATGGTTGCAGATGGAGTATTATAAACTGTAACAGGAATTATTGAAGACATTTCGGTGCAGCCTTCAGCAGTTGATATAGTAACCTGATAATTCCCTGTTTTAGTGGCCGTATAAGCACTAGCAAATGCACCTGGTATTGGTGACCCATTTTTATTCCATTGATAACTATACCCAACTGCCGCCTCTGCATTTAGCGTAACATTCGAGCCCTTACAAAATGCTGTAGGTCCGCCTATTGTTATGGCTGTATTTATAATGGATTCATCAATTAAGCCGTCACAATTATCATCAAGTAAATTACATATTTCGATGGCGCCTAGATAGATATCACCATTAGTATCATCACAATCATCACTATTTAAAAGGTAGCCTGTAATAGGATTGCAGCTTTCGATTACGGCCGCAGCATCTCCATAACCATCATTATCGGTATCTGCGAAATAGGTAGTTGACTCCATGCAAAAATTAATTTTCGAAATGAAACCATCCTGCGTGTTCAATGCAGTAAATGTTTCGTCGCCAAAAGTTGCTACATTATTAAATTTACCACAAACATATATTGTCTTGGCATCATAAAATTTGGTCCCATAATTAAATGCGCTAATCGGCATACTCAATTGCAATTGTGCAATTTTATTACCGATACTATCTAATTGAATAATAAAGTGACGCTTGTCCGGTGCGTTATAGAGGGTATCTTCGTTTAATGTTAGTGTTGCACCGAAATATCCGGCAGTGTAAGTCGTAGAATCGGCAGCATTAAAATATACTTCAAAAACCTCATAGTTAATTCCATCGTCAAGAATTTTCGCCCATTGACAAACCCCGGAAGCATTTAGTTTTGCAACAAAACTTCTCGTATTACCACCGGTAGAATACAAAACAACATCATCAATTTGAATTGAATCACTTTTAAATGTTCCGGCGATTAGGTAATTCCCGGAATTATCTGTTGTGATTTTTACTAAATTATCACTTAATGCGCCACCTATTTTTTTCACCCATTGGTAAACGCCGTTAGCATCCAGTTTAGCTAGGTATATATCAGAAAGACCTGAGTTTGTAAGTGTTGAACCATTTAGTACGAAAGTAGTAGTAAAATTACCTGCAATAAGCGTTTCATTCAATGCATTTACATGTGTTATATTTATTGGTGTTTTTAAAAACGACTTTGTCCAGGTGGTACCTGAATTATTTTTTTTTGTTAAATAATAATAAGGTTGATACCAAAGAACTAAATCGATAAAAACACCGCGACTTTCAACATAAACGACATCTCCGTTTTGGTTAGCAGATACTCTAGATACTCCATTAAAAAAACTTTCCCCACTGTATACATTCGCGGCAGTTAAAAAAGTACCTAATGAATCTAAAGTTGCATAATAAGAAGTTTGCCCAAAAATTCCAGGCGTTTGGTTTAGCGTGAATGGCGGAATTGACATTGAACTCGTATAATTCCCTCCAACATAGCCTTTTTTGTTAGCATCCGTTACAATTTCAGCATAATATCCACCCACAGCTGTTTTCATCCATATCAGACTCCCATCTTGCTTCATTTTCACAATCGCATTTCCATTAGAAATTGTGGGATAATTGACCCCAAGAAAATCAAGGCTTGTAGAAAAAGTGCCTACAAGGTATAAATCTCCGTCCACATCAAAGTGCATAGAAGACAGGATATTACCTTGAGAACCACCTTCTATTAAGTGTTTAGTCCACACATATTCCGCTTGTTGAGCAGAAATACAAAAGTTACTCAATAGGCAAATACAAAAAATAGTAATTGTTTTAATGGTTATGTATTGATATTATTATGAAATTGATATTACAAAGCAATTGAACACCAAATTTAGAAAACTTCCCGGAAAAAGTAAAATGTTGAAGCAGGTCTGAGGCCTTGGCCAAGTTTCGGCTTCAATTGCAAAACATTAATAGTATTATTACCCTGAACTATTCGGAGGAATTCATTCTAATTATCAGCAAAAGTTATCTTAAATAGAATCGCCGGATAAAGCGTCTTTTTAAGGATTCAAAAACCCTGGTCTGACATTAATCAAATCTAATAGAATAAATAAAGTATAATCTAGCCCGGATTGCAGTGAAAACCCCCGCCACGAGGAATGCGATTTATGGATTTTGAAAATTGAAATATTTATTGAACTAAATTGGATTTATTTCCATAGGCGGGCGTTGCAACGAAAAGCCGGTGCTTTATGGGTTGGCTTGAAAGATGTTGATGCTTCAAAAAACAAATTGCCTGAAATTTTAAGTTTATATGCTGAATTGCTAATTGATGCCCGTTTGGCAATTTCAAATTCTTATCGTAATATTGCGATTAATATGGGACTTACCAAAGCAGAAGAATTTTCAGTTAAAGACAATCGCATTGCCAATTTTGCAAAAGCGCTGGCACATCCGGCGAGGGTGGCTATTTTGCGCATTCTGCTGAAGGAAAAAAGTTGTTATTGCGGCGACATTGTTGAGGAACTGCCGCTTTCACAAAGCACTGTGTCGCAGCATTTAAAAGAATTGAAAGAAGCCGGAATTATAAAAGGAACAATAAATGGGGCTAAAATTTGTTATTGTATAGATGCCGCCGTGTGGGAGCAAATGCAATTTGTTTTAGGTAATTTATTAACTCGCCCGGTAAAGGAAAATGATTGTTGTTGATTAAATTTATATTATCGATATATTACGATTAAATTAAATAAGATGAGTAAACCACGTGTATTGTTTTTGTGTATTCACAATTCAGCCCGCAGCCAAATGGCGGAAGCGTATTTAAAGCAATTTGGCGGTGAGCAATTTGAAGCGGAAAGTGCGGGATTGGAACCGGGCGTTTTAAATCCACTTGCAATTGAAGTAATGGCAGAAGAGGATATCGACATTTCTAAAAACCCTACAAAAGATGTGTTTAGCTTGCACGAACAAGGCAAATCGTTTAATTATGTAATTACGGTATGCGATGCAAAAAACTCGGAGCGTTGTCCGATATTTCCGGGCATGCACAGTAAATTGGCATGGGATTTTGAAGACCCATCAGAATTGGGCGGAACACATGATGAAAAACTTGAAAAAACGAGGGCAATTCGAGATATTATTAAAGTATCGGTAATTGAATTCGTAGATAAATACGGTAAAGCCGCCGACAAATACAACGATTAAAGCAAATGCAATATAGAAGTAAATTGCTATTGTTTTTGGCTGCGATATTTGTCGCTGCTACCAGTTGTTTTTTTATTTGTCCGGAAGGCACATTTATACACGACACACTACCTTATATGTTAGGCGTAATTGGTTGGTTGGTACTACTGTTTATATTTATAATTGACCGTAAAAACGGAGGCAGCGAATTTAAACCTTACGAACCGGAAGATTGATTAAAACTATTTCACAATGATGTTGTTATGCTAGAAATTACCGAGCATAATGAAAAGACCGTGGAATATTGTAAATCAGCCTGTTTACAGCCTTGCTACTTACAGTGAAAATTCATTTAATATGAATATTTGCACTTATGTAACTGCTGTAAGTATGAGGCCTAAATTATACGCTGTAGCATTATATGCCGGCACAAAAACATTATATAATGTTCTAAATACTGAAAATGCTGTGCTACAATTGCTTTCAACAACACAGTTGAATCTTATAAAACCCTTAGGTAAAAAATCAGGCAATAATTTTGATAAAGTGGCTTATTTGAATAAGAAAAATCTTATTACTACTTGGGGAAATCATGCAGTATTAAAAGACAGTGCAGCACTAATACATTTGCAAAAATTAAGCAGCATAAACACCGGTGACCACACCACGTTTTTGTTTCAAGCAGACAAATATAAAGTTTGGCAAGATGAGCATATACTAATGTTTCAGGACTTGATTAAAGCAGGTATCATTTTGTAGTGAACACACAATTTTAGCATGGTATTTGGAAGCATGCTATACTATTCGCTTAAAAATCAATTGAATTATATTCTTAAATTTGTAGTCTTTCCACTCAATTTATGAAGAAACTATTACTTTTTACATTATTGCTGTCAGCAGCGCTAAGCACCCTTAGGGCGCAAGAAACAATTATCGACAGTATTTTTACCGGAGGTATTTATCGCAACTATAGATTATATGTGCCGGCTGCATATTCAGAAGCCACCCCTGCCCCACTTTTGTTTAATTTGCATGGATATACTTCTGATGCCTTCGGACAATCGTTATACGCCAATTTTAACAATATTGCTGATACGGCAGGATTTTTAACTGTAATTCCAAATGGCACATTAGACTTAGCAGGGAATCGCTATTGGAACTGTTTTATAGCGCCCGGAACCGGTGTTGACGATGTGGCATTTTTAAGCGCATTAATAGATAGTTTGGATGCTGAATACAATATAGATTTAAATCGAGTTTACTCCACAGGTATGAGCAACGGCGGATTTATGAGTCACGCATTGGCTTGTGAATTAAGTAATAGAATTGCAGCCATTGCAAGTGTAACCGGCAGTATTGACGAAGATAGAATTGAATTTTGCGACCCTCAACACAATACACCGGTAATGCAAATTCATGGCACTGCGGATGAAACTGTACCTTATTACGGTGATTTTGGTTTTATGCCGGTTGATTCGGTAGTTGCTTATTGGGTAAATCAAAATAATTGTTTTGGCGAGCCGGAATTTACTGCTGTTCCCGATATTGTTACTACAGATATGTGCACTGCAGAACATTATGTTTACAGTGGTTGCTACGATGATATTAATATTGAATTATTTAAAATTATTGATGGCGGGCATACTTGGCCGGGAACTGCACTCACATTTTTAGGCGTTACGAATTTAGACATTAATGCTTGTCGCGAAATTTGGCGATTTTTAAGTCAATACCGCCTTGACGAATTAATGGGTGTTGAAACAAATCCTTTACTTAAAAACGATATTAATGTTTATCCAAATCCGTTTACGGAAAATACATTTATTCATAGCAATGAAGGTTTAATACATTCATGGATGCTTTACGATAATCAAGGAAAGTTAGTTGCAAATGATTATGATGTAACTAATAATTTAATTGCTATTTCGGGCGAAAATTTACATGCAGGAATTTATTATTTGTATGTGAATGGGGAGATGGGCATGCAGGTGGTGAAAATGCAATAGAACGCGGACACCTGCGGTGCGCGGATTTGGCGGATTTGCGCGGATGCCTGCGGCGCTGTATTAATTAAAAAATATTTCTTAGAATAATTTAATTATTTAAATCCTAGTCGGCCTTTTAATTCGACTGATAATTCGGGTAATTTATTGCGTTGGATTAAAAAGCTGCTTAAAAATGCGAAGTCTTTGAAAATGTAATGTTTATTAAGTGCGCCTTGCAAATAATCTTTACCTGAACTTCCGCCGGTGCCTACACGAGAACCTATCATGCGATGTACCATGTTGATATGACGGAAACGCCAAGTTGCCATTTGCTCATCGATATCCAATAAATTTTGCATGAGTTGAAATGGCATTTGCAAAATAGGATTACCGCGATACAATGAAATAAATAATGCATTGCGCATGGCTTCGCTACTTAAAACAGTATGTTCGCTTTTGTGTTCGCTTAAAAATATTTTTTCGAAGGTTTCAATGTTTTGCATTTCGCCTTCAACTAAGGTTGATGCATATGCTTTTAAATAATCGTTCCAAAAGGCGTGATAACCGGAGTCGTTGGTATTTGGAGTGTGATAATTTGCCCACAAATCGGTATCATTAAAAAATGGCATCCGTTTTAACCAATCGTCGATTAATTCTAATAATGTTTTTTGCGATTCAACTTCTTTTACAAACTCAACATATTCGGGTTTAAGCATGCTTAAATAATATTGCTGACCGTGACGCTCATCGAATTTTAATCCGAGTTTGGCTTCCAACATTTTAAATTGCCAGCTTTGAAATCCGGATGCCGGACGCAGAAAATCTCTAAACTCATGAAAATCAAGTGGTGTCATGGTTTCGAGAATATCAATTTGTTGCACCAACAATTTTAAAATGACAATAACCCTTGATGTGCGATGCACAATAGTTTGCAATTCGGCAGAATTATCATTTACGGCATCTTTGCGCATTATGGTAAGTGCAGAATCTACCTCAAAGTGAATTTGTTTAAACCACAATTCATAAGCCTGGTGAATAATGATAAACAACATTTCATCATGTGCATGAGCATTTCCCTTATCGCTTTCCAGCGCTTGGGCGCTCAAGAGTTTTTCTAATTGGAGGTATTCGGTATATTCTACAGGCTTGCGGGTCATTGCTGAAATTTTCCCCAAAAATACAAGAACTAATGTGATAATGTACCAATGTACCTATGTACCAATGAAACAGCCGGAACACAGAATAATGTGCCGATGTGTTGATGTGCTAATGTGCTGATGAAACAGCCGGGAATCGCGACTATCAAAGCATTTCTACTCCGCGTTCTCCGCTTTCTCCCACTTCTCCGCGTGAAAGAAAGCCACTCATTTTTTGCTCTGCAATCGTAATTCGCGCCATAAACTATCCACAATGTTAGACAAATGATAATGTTATGGGGTAAAAATGCGTTTTCATCTGCAAAACCGTTATCTACCTTTACCTTCGACAAAGTGTCGAGAAAAATTCAGGATGGCAGAATCAAAAAAATCAAGTAAGAAAGCGAAGCAGTCGACTTTTTCCTTTTTAAAGGACCCGCGTTTTAAGCAATCGGTGGGTGTGCTGCTAATATTGAGCAGCTTTTTTATGGGCATTGCTTTCGCGAGCTATTTACTTACTTGGAAGCAAGACCAAAGTTTAATATGGGAGCATCCGTGGAAACAAGTTTTTACGGGAGGTGTTGTGGTGCAAAATCACTTGGGTAATTTGGGCGCCGCTGTTAGTCATCAGTTTTTTTATTGCTGGTTCGGCATGGCGAGTTTCTTTTTTGTGATTTGGTTTTTTACTCTAGGTATAAATAACTTCTTTAACAAACCGGTATTTAACAACTTCAAGTTGATTGGCAAAAGTGCTGTAATTATGGTTTGGATTAGCACAATGCTTGGATTTGTTTTATACAATGCACAATTCCCTTACGGTGGTGCCTTTGGCAAGGGAACATCATTTTATTTAGAAAGTATTTTCGGAAAAGTTGGTGCTATTTTATTGCTCACAGCTTTCATGGTTGTTTACTTAATAATATTTACGAAAGTAGACTTCGGATTTTTATTAAACATCTTTAAACGCAAACAATCGGCTGATAATATTGAATCGGATCCGCTAACGGAAGATGATTTAATTGTTGCTCCGATAACAGCAGCAGAATTAGATAAAAAAGAAACAATTGTTGTTCCGCCGGTTTATACCTCTAATGCAGATTTAAAGGAACCAATCATAATGGAATTAAAAAAGGTTGACCCGATTCCGGAAAAACCTCAACCTTTAGCATTAGAATTAGAAGAGCCTGAAGTTATGGTTGTGGCAGGAGAAGAGGAGTTGGTTATGGATGCGCAAGATGACTTAGCGCTTGACATTGAGGAACATCATGAGGCAACTGTAGAGTTAGAAAACATGAATTATAATTTCGATCCGATTTTGGATTTGCCTAATTATAAATATCCTGTTTTAGATTTATTGGAAGAATATAGCAGCGAATCGGTATCTATTAATACTGAAGAATTAGAGCGCAATAAAGACCAAATTATTGGCACACTGAATAATTACAATATTCAAATTTCTAAAATAAAAGCTACTATTGGGCCAACGGTTACACTTTATGAAATAATTCCGGCTGCGGGCGTTCGCATTTCTAAAATTAAAAATTTAGAAGATGACATTGCCTTGAGTTTAGCGGCTTTAGGGATAAGAATTATTGCACCGATTCCGGGTAAAGGCACCATTGGTATTGAAGTACCAAACGTAAATAAGGAAACAGTTTCGATGCGCAGTCAGATAGGTTCCGATAAATTTCAGCATGCTAAAATGGACTTACCTGTTTGTTTGGGGAAAACAATTTCGAGTGAAAATTACATTGCCGATTTAACCAGAATGCCTCACTTATTAATGGCGGGTGCAACAGGACAGGGAAAATCGGTTGGTATTAATGCGTTACTTATTTCATTATTATACAAAAAGCATCCATCGCAATTAAAATTTGTAATGGTTGACCCTAAGAAAGTTGAGTTAAGTTTATTTTCTACCATCGAAAAACATTTTTTAGCAAAGTTACCGGGTGAAGAAGATGCCATTATTACAGATACCAGAAAAGTGGTTGCAACATTAAATGCATTGTGCATTGAAATGGATACACGTTATGAATTACTAAAAAATGCGCAGGTTAGAAATATAAAAGAATACAATGCGAAATTTGTTAAGCGCAAATTAAATCCGAAAGAAGGACATCAATTTTTACCTTACATTGTTTTGGTAATTGATGAGTTTGCCGATTTAATTATGACTGCGGGTAAAGAAGTGGAAATGCCAATTGCACGTATTGCACAATTAGCGCGTGCGGTTGGTTTGCATTGCGTAATTGCTACACAGCGTCCATCGGTTAATATTATTACCGGCACTATTAAAGCCAACTTCCCGGCACGAATTGCATTTAAAGTTGCCAGTAAGGTGGATAGTCGCACAATTTTAGACAGCAGTGGTGCTGAGCAATTGGTAGGTAGAGGCGATATGTTATTAGCTATTGGTAGCGATGTAATCAGGCTCCAGTGTCCGTTTGTTGATACGCCTGAGGTAGAAAAAGTGGTAGAATTCATCGAAAAACAGCAGGGATATCCGGAGGCATTTATGTTGCCTGAATTTTTAGATGAGCAAGCGCAGAAAGAAAAAGCTGAAATTTTAGAGGGCGATCGCGACCCTTTATTTGCAGAAGCTGCAAAAATTATTGTGCAACATCAGCAAGGGTCAACATCATTAATTCAGCGCCGACTCAAGCTAGGATACAACAGGGCAGGGCGTTTGATGGATCAATTGGAGGCAGCAGGCATTGTTGGACCCAACGCCGGCAGCAAGGCACGTGAAGTTTTATATGGCGATTTAACAGAATTGGAACAGTATTTGCAAAACCTTGATTGATTTTAACATTTTAATCAATTACGCGTTAATTTTGCAACCAATTAGAACTTACAAGTCATGAAAAAGTTAATTTTTAGTGTATTTATCCTCATTTTAGGTAGCCAAACCATGTTTGGACAAACATCTGATGCCAATGCTGTTAAACTATTAAAGGCGGTTGGACAAAAATATGGTAACTATAAAACCATGCAAATGGACATAGCCCTTACCATTGAAAATACTGAAAGCAAATCGAAAGAAACCAAAAACGGCAAAGTTTCAAGCAAGGGAAACATGTTTAAAGCTGAAATGGGCAACCAAACTATCATGTCGGATGGAAAAGTATTGTGGACTTACATTAAAGATATTAATGAAGTACAAATAAATAATTTCGAGCAAGGTCAAGATATTTTATCGCCGAACGATATTTTTAAAATCGCTGAGAAGGACTATTTAGTTTACTTTGGTGAAAAAGTTACTGAAGGTGGAAAATCACTGCAAATTATTGAATTAACACCAAAAAATAAATCGCTTAATTACAGCAAAATTAAAATGTATATCGACCCAAGCGATAACACTGTAAAGAAAGGTGTTGTATTTGACAAGAGTGCTATTAAATATACTTATAGCATTAGTAATTTTAAATCGAATATGGAATTATCGGATACGTTTTTTAAATTTGACAAAACGAAATATCCCGGAGTTGAAGTAATTGATTTGCGCGAGTAATAAGTTTTTTATCTTTATTACATATAAAGAAACAACCCGCAAAGTTTGTCAGAATGACACTTTGCGGGTTGTTTTATTTAAGGAATTCAATCATTGAAATTGTGATGAATTCAACATGTGCAATTATCTGATTAGGGTTACATTACCTTGATAACTTGTTGTAATTCCATTTACAAAAGTAAGTTCCATAATGTATGCATAAACACCTTGATTTAATTGCTCGCCATTGTAAGTGCCATCCCATCCTTCAGATTCGCTTCCTGCAAGTATATTTTCTTTTATAAATAAAAGACTACCCCATCTGTCATAAATGCGCACACTTTTTATAGCGGCCAAATTATATCCGTATGCAAAAAAGAAGTCGTTATAACTATCGCCATTTGGCGTAAAGGTATTGGGAATAAAAGAGGTATTTCCCGGATTAGGCAACACCTCAACACTAACAATATCGCTTGCTATACAACCATTTACATTTACGGAGGTCATTGTGTAAACAATTGATTCTAAAGGATAAGCATTTGTTTCGGGACAAGTAGTGCAAATAACTTGTGTTGGAGGAGTCCAAGTATAATCGCCGCCGGCTTCACTGTATAATACTGCCGGTTCACCTGCATAAACTGTTGTGTCGCCCCAAGCATCTGCAATATTTTGGTCAACAGCAATGCTAACACTTGCTGATGAAAAACATCCGTTTGCATCTGTGTAACTATAGGTTAAAACATAAGGTCCGCCAACACCTGCCACAGTTGGATTAAAGTCGGTTCCAACAATTCCTGTTCCTGCATAAATACCACCTGCCGGACTAGCTGATAAATTAATGATTGGTTCTTCTAAACAAATAACATCATCAATATTAAAAATAATTACGGGATTAGGATTAACAATTAAATTGGTAGTAATTATTGAATCACAACCCGCAATGGTGTTATATGTAGTTGTATAAGTTCCGGTAGTTGCAACCACAATGCCGTCGGGCAAGGTATAAGTAAAGCCTTCGCAAATGGCAGCATTAATTATTGGGAAATAAGTTGGATTAACAGTTAATGTTGTAGTAATAATTGAATCGCATCCTTTTACTGAAAGTAAATTAGTGATATAAACGCCCGCGGCTCCTGTTAATGTTCCGTCAGGCAAGGTATATGTTTCACCGCTGCAAATAACGGCATTAATTGGTGTAGCATACGTTGGAAAAACGCCTAACGTTGTTGTGATTATGGAATCGCACAAATCAACCGTTGTTAAATTTGCTACATAAATTCCACTTGTTGTTGCTAATGTTCCATCAGGAAGTGCATATGATTCGCCGGAGCATATTGAAGCACTAACCGAATTTGCATATGTAGGATTTACATCCAGAATAGTAGTGATTGCTGAATCACAGCCGGTAGCAGTCGGGAATATTTGAACATAAGCACCCGGAGTGGTTGCATTAGTACCATCGGGTAAAACATAAACATCTCCAAAACAAATTGATGCATTTACTGTAGTAGCATATGTTGCATTAACTACTAAATTGGTTGTCATTATTGAATCGCAACCGGCAGCAGTAAGAAAATTATTAATGTAAGTGCCTCCGGCAGTAACCACGGTGCCGTCGGGCAATGTGTATGAAGTACCATCGCAAATGTCTGCATTAATAATAATATCGTAAGTTGGATTTATTGTAAAAGTTATGCTGTGATCATCAACACCGCAATAAAGTGAAGTAACGGTATTGGTAATGGTATAAGTACCCGGAGCCGATGCGTCTAAATCGACGACCCCGGTTGCTGCATTAAATACAGCTCCGGGTGGCGAAACGGTGAAAGTTCCGCCTATGCCACCAAGCACATACGATGGAGCAGGGTCGGGCTCATCATCACAAAAAGGCGAGCCCGGTAAAATAAAGTTTGCTTTAGGGTCTTCTGCAATAATCATGGTAAACGATGAAGGTACGCACGCTACAATTGCACCGTTTGTAATTACATACGTTCCTGCTGCGGAAGCACTTAAATCGATGAGTCCGGTTTCGGCATCGATAACCATTCCTGCAGGAGTAGCAGTAAAAGTTCCGGTATCGGCACCGGGGTCAAAAGTTGGAAATGGGTCTATTTCACTTTTACAATAAATAGAATCCGGATAATCAAAAGCACCGGCATTAACGCCAACGAAGTTGTATAAATAGCTTAAGATATTTTGGCGCATGTTGCGTGCTTGGGTAAATGGTGAGTGCCAGCCCGTAACGGTCATACCTCCAAAAATAACCACGCCTGAGCCCCATCGTTTTTCTGCTGCTGCATTCCAACCTGCAGCTGCATCTTCAATAAGCGGTGTAAGACAAGTACCTGTAACTTTAGCGTGAGTAAATGAAGTGCCTGTCCAAGTTAAGCCGGTTGGTGTATATGGACCTGAAAAAATTGGATGTGCCGGGTCTGAAGCGTCGGCAGTGCTTGAATACCAGCCGGGGGTATAGTCCAAAACTGTTCCGCCGAAACCAAAATTAATATCACTTCCTTCGTTTGGTGCAGCATTTAGAAATAAGCTGCCGCCATTATAAACCCAGTTTTCGATGGTTGTGATGTTGACCAACAAAAAATCTTTTAAATCAATTGCATGATTATCGCCACCTTCCAGGAAAACGAATTTAGAATCGGGGCCAAAGGCATCGGTTACATCTACTGTTGTAAAATAGCCGGAGTTCCAACCGCCAACAGTAAAAACATTGTCCATTTCGGTAATGTTAGTATTCAAAACCGGGCACCAAGTCCATGGTTCAGGTGGTGTGCGTCTGATATACCACGCTTCAGTAGCTTGTGCAAAGCCGCTAAAACACAGGATTGACAGCAAAAAAGTGTATAAACCCTTTTGAAAGGAGTGCATGTTTGGTATGCCTTTAAGGGTTTTGGCAACAAGAATTAAAGTGTTAAAGTAATGGAAATGAGTAAAACAGACAAATTTTTTGCATGTTTTTTTTCCAAGTTAGAAGCGGCTTTAACTTTGGTATTACTAATCATTTAGTAATTCAGACTTATAATTAAGAATCAAATATGCTATAAATCGTTTATTTTCTTTAGTTTAATTTTTCTCAGACTACTTGCGATAACAAACAGCTTTACAATAAAAAAGCCGGAAACAATTGTTCCCGGCTTTATAATATTTAAATTAACGCATTATTGAATCACAAGCTGTTGCATAACTGACTTATCTACCTGTTGAATTTCGACTAGATAAATGCCTTTTGCTAAGTTTGATAAATCAATAGTTTCAGTAATTGTATTTGTTTGGGTATATGCTTCAGAAACATAAACAATTTTCCCAAGTACGTTGTGAATAAGAATTCGCGCATCTTTGAGTTCATTGCTGGTATAATTTAAAGTAAATATTCCAAAAGTTGGATTTGGTGACAATACTAAATCCTCTGCAATAATTGCTTCCTCGTCATCGCGCAAGCCTCCTAAAGTACAATCGTTAATTTGAGCATGAAATTTACTGTTTAGTGTTGCAATAAATCCGGGATTTAATTTTACATAATTTTCTGCTTGGTAAAAAACATCGTTAGTGCTTAATCCTGAAATTGTAGTTGTGCTGCTGATGAAATCACCATTGATATATCCTTTTACACCAGTGTGCACACCTGTGAGCGTAGCCGCAGCCGGGCAGTTTACGGAAAAATAATGATACGCTACATCACCATTATAAGTAACCTTAATTTTAAATGTCCCGGTTGAAAATCCACCTAACGAGGCGGTAAACAATATGGTTTCAAGATTAGTATATAAATAAGGCGAAGTATAACTTTGTGTAGATAAAATAGTTCCCAGTGAATTCTGAATTTCTACAACAATTGGATACACAGAAGTCAAATCGCCAATTGCAACGGTGATGAGTAAATTATCAGCAGATGAAAAGTGGTTGACATAATTTTCATCTTCATTTGCGCCTGCTTCATATTCAGCGCAAGTTTTAAATACCGGAATATTTAAATGCGTAGACACCCTTAATATTTTAGGATCTTCATATGGAATTTGAGAAATCCACTGACTTTCGGTAACATCATCATTACATCCTCCTGCATCAAACCAAGGTTCAATATATGTGCATCCTTCACAAGGTCTTACCTCAAAGTGCAAATGTGGTGCAGAAGAATTTCCTGAGCTACCCAATTTCCCTAAAAATTGACCTGTTACTACTTCATCGCCAATTTCAAGATTTGTAACTGTTCCGTTTTTCATGTGCCCATAAACGGTTATACTGCTATCGCTATGCATTAATGAAATAAAATTACCATAATAACCTCCATTGAATGGCTCATCGTTAAATACATGTGGTGTTTCACAATTTCTATCAACTGTATTTGCATCATATCTATGAATTACTACTCCATCAGCCGCAGCAATAATATCAACATTTTCGTCGTCCATCATTTGCCACAAGAAAGGATAAGGTAATATATCGGCTCCATTATGCTGATCGTAATTACGGGCGTTATCATAAGTTTGACACTGCCAGTCAAGACGGTAAAATCCCTCATGATCTAAATCAGCAAAATTTGTTACAACAAAATAGTCTTTAACGCCATCAACATCTATATAATTACCAGCCATACGTAAAGGCCAAGAAAGCGGAACTGTGCCATCCCCAACTTTTGCAGCATTCGCAAAATCAAGTTTACCTTCTTGCCTTAATTTTGCAATATTTTGATGCAATACCGGCCTTATAAATTCCTGATAATTTTCCTCAGTTACACATTCAACCTTTTTCATTCCATCATCAAGTGCAACAGCCGATTGCGCCGCAATTTGTGATGTGGCATAACATAAAATTATGCTTAACACCGATTTTATGTTTATTTTGAAATTTTTCATTTTATTAGTGTTTAACTGAATTAACAATTATTTTTTTATTTCTTTAATCTCTTGCATTAATATTTCATTTTGCTTGTTCAACTCAATTAAATACAATGTGAGTTCTTCAATTTTTTGCATCATTAATATATTCATTGCAGAAAGATCAAGTCCGGTTACAGCTAATTCATCAGCTGATGGGATATTTGGAAGGTGGTTATGTTCAGTAATAAATGTTTCAACTTCATTTAGTGTTAAAAGTTTATATGATTCATCAAAAACATAATCAGCCCAATCGGCACTTAGTTGCACTTTAACTTCTTCGCAAACTAACTTACCATCAATACTCATTTTATACCCCGAAGGCACGGGTTCTGTTCCAACTTGCACATTGCCTGAAAC
This sequence comes from Bacteroidota bacterium, assembly GCA_031372705.1. Taxonomy (GTDB): domain Bacteria; phylum Bacteroidota; class Bacteroidia; order Chitinophagales; family BACL12; genus UBA7236. The sequence goes on from JANMLV010000280.1 coordinate 38,635, forward strand.
ATAAATACCATTTGATGGCGCTGCACTAAGTGAGCCAAAAGATGTACCACCATTAGATTGAACTAATAATTTAGTGCTGCCAGAAACTTGCACGCGCATGGCATCTTGACCTAATAGACCATTTACATGAAAGCGAACGTTTGGTGCAGATGTACCAATTCCAACATTTCCGCCATCGGATGGAACTATAATAGCATAATTATTTGTAGCACCTGATGCTTTTGCCCAAATTCCATAATTAGTTGTACCGACACCTACACTTTTTGCTACAAGACCATAGTTGGAAGCTCCGGTTGATGTACCATTTGCATACAATGCTGCTGAGGACTCGTTTGATGAGGTATTACCCCAAACTCCGACGTGGGAAACCTGTGCATCAAAAAATATTAATCCGGAAGTATTATAACCTAAATTAGCAAAAGCATCAACAGTTGCAACACCGCCTGCTGAAACTGTTTGGTCAACTGCTTTTAATGCAATTATTTCGTCAGCAAAGATGCTTTCATTATTATAAAATGCCGCACTTACTGAGGTATTTATTCCACTATTCCAACCAACAGAGATATTATCTCCATTGTCTACTATTGCACCTGAAACTAATGCACTTCCATCCCAACGAGGAACTAAATCAGTGGAAATTACTCCTACTTGAGGATCAGATTCAGCTCCGGCCGCCGGTGTAGTAGCAACCCAAGCAGTACCATTCCATTGCATTACTTGTCCCGATGCTGCGCCCATTGAACTTAAATCGGCAGCAGCAATAGTTGCATTAGCAATATCAGTTGAAGTTACAGTTGCATCAGCAATGTCACCTGAAACAATAGTAGCATCAGCAATATCTACTGAAGTAATAGTTGCATCAGCAATATCACCAGACATAATTGTACCATCAGCAATATCTGCTGAGGTAATAGTTGCATCAGCAATATCACCAGACATTATTGTACCATCAGCAATATCTGCTGAGGTAATTGTAGCATCAGTAATATCTAATGTTGTTACACTGCCATCGGCAATTTCTGAAGATGCCACAACACCGGCACCTAATTGCAGGTTATTGTAAATACCGGTAATATCACCGGCATGATTTGTTGTTGTTGTTAAATCATCGGCACCGTTTGTATCACCTGAATTAGAAATAACGCTTCCTGCAATGGAAATTCCCGTACCTGCAGTATAGGTTACTCCACCACCGCCACCTGCTGTAGTTTGCGTTGACCCATCCATAAATTTAATGCTGTTAACATACAACTCATTCCAGTTAGCAGTGGTTGATCCAAGGTCGAGTGTGTTGTTTGCATTTGGCGTTAAAGCGGCATTAATTGATGTAGCTGCCGCTAAGTTATTCAAAGATGTAGAGGCACCTTTAGAAGAAATGGCAGTCCAGGCAGCACCGGAATAATAATAAAATCCGGGTGTTGAATTTGTTTGGAATATAAGCAAACCTGTTGCCGGAGCAATAATTGCGTCGCGCTGTGCTTTTGTCATTCGCGGAGCAAGTAAGCCCTGCGAAGTTGTTTGCAGTTCTAAAATAGCGCTTGATACCGGCGTTGTTGTTCCAACTCCGGCACTTCCTGTTGTAGGAAATGTGTTTGTTTGTGCCGATAACTTTACCTGTGAAAGTAGTAGCACACCTAGTGTAATTGTAATGAGCTTTTTCATAATTTTATGTTTTATGTTAAATGATGCTCAAAATTCTATATATCTGTATAGTTGGAAAATACCACAATCGGGGGATGCAGGTGCAATAAATACAAAGGCGTTACGAATTGAGCTGCATAAAATCGCTTTAGATCACATCAAAACAATAAACATCCAATAATTGGAAGCGACAATGACCAAGCTTAAATGCATGTCATAAATACCCGTCAAACTAATTGCTGAAGTCAATTTTACAACTTACAAATAAAAGGTAGCAGAAATAATTGCAGCATGACTCAACTGCCAATTCAAGTTTAAGATTTAAAAGCCGGTTGAGCAATATTTTTATAAGAAGCGGAGTCCATTTACTTAAAAAAGAAAGGATAGCAGTTTCTCTTTGAGCACTTTACTAACTGCTTCCGTATTTGAATTTACATGCAGCTTTGCATAAATGTTTTTCATGTGTGTGCGCACAGTTTCATAGCTGATTCCTGCAACTTCAGCTATCATTTTGAAACTTTTTCCGGTAACCATAAATCCCAGCATCTCCTTTTCTTTAGCAGTTAGCTGATAATCGCTAGGTGCTGCCGGTTGGATATTTTTACTGAATAATTCCAACACTTTTCTGGCAATAGAACCGGTCATTGGTGAACCACCATTATAAACATTTCTAATTGCTTCAATAAACTCGGCAGGTGTTGTGCTCTTTAGTATATACCCTGAAGCACCTGCACAAATAGCATTAAAAATATTTTCTTCATCATGAAAAACAGTTTGCATTAAAACCTGAATATTGGGGAACTTAGCCTTAATAAGTTTAACTGCCTGAATACCGTTTGTACCGGGCATTTCAATATCCATTAAAATTACATCCGGCGTATCTTTTGTAATTTGAAATACAGCATCGTTACAATCAGGATAAACGCCTGTGCAAATAAAGCCGGGGGTTCCGTTTACCAAATAATATAAACTCTCACGCAAGTGTTTATTGTCTTCAAAAATGGCGACTTTTATATCATTCATATTATAAAATTAATCAAAGTTACATCCAATTTTGTTTTGAGAAATACCACAATCAGGGGATAGGCATTACTGATTTAATAATACACCCTTTATTAGGCGCAGAAATGATATCGAGTTTACCTTTGTGCTTAATCGCTCTTGCTCGCATATTAACGAGCCCATTGCCCAGTTTTGTATGCTCGGTTTCAAATCCAACACCATCATCAATTATTTCGGCAATAATATTGGAATCAACCTTTGAAATATTTAACGTTAAGTTATTGCCTTTTCCATATTTTGCAGCATTATTAATTGACTCCTTAATTATCAGATAAACGTCTCTCCGCAATTCCATTGGCAAAACAATATCACCTAAATTAGATTGAATATTTGCATGTAATGTTAACCCTGAACTATTACACATACCATTGGCATACTCAAAAATGCGATGCGTCAAATTTTGCAATTTATCATTTCCGGGTTTTACCATCCACACAATATCACTCATGTTATCAATCGATTCTTTTGAGTTTTCTATTATTTTTTGGAGTAACAACTGCGTGTTAGGCTGTGCTTTAACTTCATCGCGCTTAATTATTTCACTATACATTTTAATACTACTCAAAGTTGCCCCCACATCGTCGTGTAAATCTGAAGCGATTTTATTGCGCAATTGCACTTCTTTTAATTGCTGTTTAAGCCTGTATCTATTCCAAATAATAATTCCAATAACAAGCGCTACTCCAAACACCAGTCCTAATAATATATTGAGTAAATTTTTTCTTTGTATTTCTTTATCCTGTAAAGCAGTTGTAGCGTTTAACAATGTAATTTCCTTTTCGCGTTGATCGGCCGTGTATTGCTCCTGCAAAGCCATTAAAGTCTCATTCTGCTTTCGTTTACTTAATGTGTCATTTGCGACATTATACTTTTGCAAATACTTAAATGCGAGGTCATACTTTCCGGTTTCTGCGAACATAGTTGACAAAGTTTCAGCAATATCAACTTGTTCATTGTAATAATTTAACACTACCGCAGAATCAAAAATTGGAACTAGAATTGATTCGGCTAAAATGTATTGTTTTTGAAAATAATATAATTCTCCCAATGACTGTCTGTTTGCAATGCCTTGTTGTTCATCTTTTATAGATTCTGCAAGGCCAATAGCTTGCTTAAATTCAATCTCCGCCTCGGTATAATCTTTATTAATTGATAAAATTGAACCCAAATTGCTGTGTGCAAGAATTAAATTTTTAGTATCGTTAATTTCATTAAAAACTGCTATTGATTGACGAGTAAGTACCGAAGCTGAATCTAACAAATTTCTATTCTTGTAGGTAATTGCCAAATTCATAGTTGCCGTTCCTACCATATTATTTAGGCCAATTTGCTTAAACAGTGGAATGCATTTTTGGTAATAATTTTGCGCATTTATCCAATCTTTTTGATAAAAATAAATATTGCCAAGTGTCATGTAAACTCTTGCCAAACGATCTAAATCGCCTGAACTTTCAGCATATGGCAAGGCTGCTAAAGCATCTTGCATTGCTTTTTCTAACTTGCCTAAATATATATACGAAGAAGCGCGGTTAATATATACTAGTGCAGTGCGTTTATCTTCACCTACTTTTTTGGAATAAATAAGCGCCGAATCCAAAATTAGTATTGCTGTATCATACTTACCTAAGTTGCTATAAGGGTTACTTAAATTTAAATAACAACCGGCAACACCCTTATCCCAATTAATTTTTTTTGCTAATGCGACGCCTCCCCAGCCGTACTCAATACTTTTACGTGGATCGGTATTGCCAACCAAGCCACAAACAGCCCTGAAGGCAATCACTTTATTTGTGTCATCCGGTGCCGTTTTAGTGATATTTATGAGTGAATCGACACTAATTTTTTGTGCTTGCCCTGTATTAAAAAGCAATAATAAAAGCACTAATAAAGTTGCAGTAGTTATTACCTTTCTCATTATGTAAGGTCCCAATTTATTTTTCCAATATCATGTTGCTCCAACCAATTATTTGCAGTGGTGAAAGGTTTCGATCCGTAAAAACCTTTGTCAGCGCTGAATGGTGAAGGATGTGGCGATTTAATAATCAAATGTTTACGATTGTCTATCAAACTTATTTTCTGTTGCGCAAAAGCCCCCCATAAAATAAACACCAAATGGTCACGATTATCACTTAATTGCCTAATTGCAGCATCAGTAAAATTTTGCCAACCAATTTTTTGATGACTTGCCGGCTTATCTTTTTCAACGGTTAGCATAGCATTTAATAGAAAAACTCCTTGTTTGGCCCAAGCCTCCAAACACCCATGTGGAGGTGGTGCAATTCCCAAATCGGTTTTCATTTCCTTATAAATATTAACTAACGAAGGTGGCGGCTTTACACCATGCTGCACACTAAAACACAACCCGTGCGCTTGACCTGTTCCGTGGTATGGATCCTGACCAAGAATTACAACCTTTACCTTATCAAAAGGAGTGAGATTAAATGCATTAAAAATGAGTTGTCCCGGAGGGAAAATCACCTTCCCTGCAAGCTTTTCACGCTTTAAAAACGCTCTGATTTCACCAAAATAAGGCTGGTCAAGCTCTTGGGACAACCGGCGTTTCCAAGCTGATTCTATTTGAATAGTATGAATGCTATTGGTTTCCATCTAGCTAAAACAAAAACTTAAAATTTAATAATAATGCGATTTAATGATAAATATCACTTGTATTGGATTTGTTTTTCAGTACTTTTGAATTTCAAGTAGGTTTATGGGTGAATTATCGTTAAAGATAAATAAAACAGCGGGAAACCATATCAAGTTTGTAAATGCATTGTTAAACGATATTGCTGCATTAGAATTAATGATAGCAAACAACGTATTCGACAATGATGACATAAGGATTGGCGCTGAGCAGGAAATTTGCGTAGTTAACAATAATTTTAAACCCGCCAATAATGCCATCGATTTGCTTGGGCGAATTAACCACCCACAATTTACAACTGAATTAGCAAAGTACAATATTGAAATCAACCTATTGCCTCAATTATTAAAGCCGGGTTGTTTTGCTGCATTAGAGCATGATTTAAGAGAAAAATTCGGAATTGCAACCGAACATGCAAGTGCATTAGATTCAAAGTTAGTTTTAGCCGGCATTTTACCTACAATTTCGCGCAATGAAATTTCTTTAGAATATCTTACTCCATTGGATAGATATCATATGTTAAGCAAAAAATTGCGCCAAATTCGCGGACGTAAATTCGACTTGTATTTAAAAGGTGTTGATGAATTGCACATCCGCCACGACACTATCATGTTTGAAGCCTGCAATACCAGTTTTCAAACACATCTTCAAATTCCCACCGAAGAATTTGTTCCTGCATATAATTGGGCATTGGCAATTTCAGCGCCGGTTTTAGCTGTTGCATCAAATTCACCGTTGCTTTTAGGTAAAGAATTGTGGAGTGAAATCAGAATTGCGTTGTTTCAACAAAGTATTGATACACGACATAGTATAGATGAAATTAGAGAGCAGCGACCACGTGTAACTTTTGGAAAAGATTGGATTTATAAATCTATAACAGAAATCTACAAAGAGGATGTTGCTCGCTTTGAAGTACTTATTAATGAGCCTATTACTGAAAATTCGTTAGCAATTGTAAATGAAAATAAAGTGCCGCAACTGCGTGCTTTGCGATTGCATAACGGGACTATTTATCGTTGGAACAGAATGTGTTACGGCATTACAGAAGGCAAGCCTCATATGCGCATTGAATGCAGATACATACCGGCAGGACCAAGCATATTGGATGAGATTGCAAATACCGCTTTTTGGGTAGGATTAATGAGAGCAAGACCTGAAAATGTAAAAAAAATATGGGAGCATTTCGATTTTAAAGATGTAAAATCAAATTTTTTCAAAGCTGCGCGCTCAGGCATTGAAAGCGTTTTTATTTGGATGGGGAAACCTATCTCTGCAAAAGATTTAATAAAAAACGAGCTGTTACCACTCGCTTATGAAGGATTAAAAAATCGCGGATTCAGCAATGATGAAATATTTATTTATTTAGGCACCATTGAAAAAAGATTAGAAACTAATACAGGTGCACAATGGCAGGTTAGAAATTTTAGAAAAATTAAAAAGGAATTGAATTCATCTGATGCATTAACTGCATTAACCGAATTCATGTATAATAAACAACAGGAAAATATTCCCGTTTGCAACTGGCCTGATATTCAAATAGCTGAAACAGTAAAAAAAAGTATTAGCAACATGTCGCAGGTAAAACAATTAATGAGTGCTGATGTATTGACTGTTTATCCTGAAGATCCTGCTGCGTTAGTGAATCAAATTATGAAATGGCACGATGTAAATCACATCATTGTTGAAGACCGGAAAGGCAATCTGCATGGTGTTGTAACCAGCGGTAAAATTGCAGAACTGGCAGCTACAAATAATAATTTTGGAGAACTACCTGTTAACAAAATTATGCGCAAAGACATCATTACAATTTCTCCTGAGGCTGACATTGATGAAGCGCTATCTCTTATGCAAAGCTTAATGATTAGTAGCCTGCCCGTTGTATCTAACAATAAACTAATGGGAATTGTCACCAAAAACGACATGCTTCGCTGGATGTCGATGAGGAAGTAACAGTTAAATACTGTTATCAATCAACGAAAACTGTGCGATTAAATTAACTTTGTATCAAATCACTAAAACTATGCGCATAACTATCTTAACAAGCCTTATTTGCATGTCAATTATTTCTTGTAAAAACAATAATGCTGAGCCTGAAGCGGAAGTTAAAGGACCGGGCAAGGTTACTTATCCTGTGACTTTAACTGCCGAAGCATCAACCGACTTTTTTGGCACCACTCTTAGTGACCCATACCGCTGGCTGGAAGCAGAAGCGAATGAAGATTCAGCAGTTCGGGGTTGGGTAACCGATCAAAACAAAGTAACATTCGACTATTTATCACAAATACCTTATCGTGAACAACTAGAGCAACGGATGTTAGAACTGGCCGACTATCCCAAAATGTCGACACCATATCGATCAGGTGAATATTATTTCTATACAAAAAATAACGGATTGCAAAATCAATCTGTAACTTTTTACAAAAAAGGACTTGATGGTGAGGAAAAAGTATTTCTTGACCCAAATGCACTTTCTGCAGATGGAACTATAACACAATCAATGTCGGGCTTTAGCAACAACAGAAAATATGTAGCCATTAGCGAAAGCAAAGCCGGTAGTGACTGGAATACAATGTTAGTTAAAGATGTAGCAAATAATAAACTTTTAAGCGACAAGCTTGAATGGACAAAATTCAGTGGAGCTGCTTGGCAAGGTGATGGATTTTATTACAGTGCATACGACAAACCATCTCAAACATTTACAGGCACAAGTGAAAATCAAAAAGTATTTTATCATAAATTGGGCACACCACAAAGTGCTGATAAATTAATTTATACAGACCCTAAAAACTCAAAATATTATTTTGGCGCTCAAACAACAGAAGACGAAAAGTATTTATTTATTTATGTAAGTCCGGGCACCTCAGGAACAGAAATACTTTGGAAAGATTTACGCAATCCTGCTGCTCAATTCGCGCCATTGTTTAAGGGATTTGAGTTTGAATATACTGTATTAGATAACGATGATGATAAATTAATTGTGATGACCAATCACAATGCACCGAATTATAAAGTAGTAAGTGTTGACCCGAAAAACCCTGCTCCTGAAAACTGGAAAGTAATTATTGCAGAGCAAAAGGAATTACTTTCAAACGTTTCGTTGGCGGGAGGTAAATTATTTGCATTTTACTTACGTGATGTAAAACCGGTAATTGTTCAGTTTTCAAGAACAGGTGAAGCTGAGCGCCAAATTGCGTTGCCAAACAATGGTGTAGGTGGCACAGCCACAGGATTCGTAGGCGAACGCGACGACACAGCAGTATTTTTCTCCTTTACTACATTTCTATCTCCTGCCGATATTTACAAATATGATATTCGCTCAGGCAAAATGGAAATGTATAAGAAAGCAGAAATTAAATTCGACGCATCTAAATATGTAATGAAGCAAGTGTTTTATACCAGCAATGATGGCACAAAAATTCCAATGTTTGTAGTGTATAAAAAAGGCATCGAAATGAATGGAGAAAATCCATGTTTATTATATGGTTATGGTGGATTTAATATTTCAATTACGCCAAGTTTTAGTATTTCAAGAATAGCTATGTTAGAACAAGGCTTTGTTTACGCAGTAGCAAATATTCGCGGTGGTGGAGAGTATGGTGAAGAGTGGCATAAAGCAGCCATGTTTGAAAAAAAGCAAAATGTATTTGATGATTTTATAGCAGCCGGTGAATATTTAATAAATGAAAAATACACCAGCAACACTAAACTAGCCATTCAAGGTAGAAGCAACGGCGGATTGTTAGTAGGCGCCTGCATGACCCAACGTCCTGATTTGTTTGCAGTAGCATTACCGGGAGTTGGTGTTATGGATATGTTACGTTATCATAAATTTACAGTTGGTTGGGGCTGGGCTGTTGAATATGGTTGCGCCGACAGTTCAAAAGCAGCATTCGACTACTTATATAAATATTCACCATTACATAATATTAAACCGGGCACAAAGTATCCTGCCACAATGGTAACAACTGCTGACCATGACGATAGAGTTGTACCGGGACATTCATTCAAGTACGCGGCAGCTTTGCAGACAGCACAAGCAGGTGAAGCACCTGTTCTAATTCGAATAGATACTCAAGCAGGACATGGGGCAGGAAAACCATTAACCAAGAGCATAGAAGAAGATGCAGACTGGATTAGCTTTACCATGTGGAACGTTGGTATTAAACATTTTTCTATACTTGATAAACCATAACTAAATTAGATTATTAAAAGCGGAGTTTGAAACTCCGCTTTTTTTTTGTCAATTAGTTAAAAAATGGTATCATTGTATAACCTAACTCTAAAACCATGAAGCAACTTGCACTCGCTTTTACCTTTTTGTTGTTATTAACAACAACATTCTCGCAAAACACAAATGATTACCAACGTGTAAATAATTCCGGAACATTGCCTTCGGAGGTATACACACGTTCTTCTGAAAAATATGAAGCTACCATTTCAGAAATTGAAGCAGATTTATCAAAATCTGAACAAAAAACCGCACAGCAATATTATTTGGAAAGCGGATTCTCTATTGATGAGATGATGCGAAGCGGCATGGTGCTTTATAACCCGGAATACAACAGCTACCTTGATGGTGTTGCCGACGAATTACTTGCAGGATATCCGGAATTACGAACAAAGGTTCATTTTTATTTATTGCGCTCACCGGTAGTTAATGCTTTTGCCGGTGCCGGTGGAAATATTTTTATTAGTATGGGTTTGATTTCAATGCTCGAAAACGAAGCTGAATTAGCCTATATCATGGGCCATGAAATTGGTCATATTGCAAAAGAGCACGGCTTGGATTTTTATATGGAAGCAAATGAAATCGACAAGAAGAGTTCCAATAATTCATTGCTAAGAAAATCATCTTCTTTTAGTGCTTCAATGGTTGTGAAAAATTTATATTCACAGGCATTAGAAACTGAAGCAGATGAATTTGGCATTCAAAGCTTAATGCGCACAAAATATCTTGCTGATACAAATACACTCAATGCCGTATTTGATGTATTAAAGTATGCTTATTTACCCTATGAAAATGTAAGTTTCCCGGTCGACTATTTTGAAAGCAGTAATTACGTTACATCAAAAAATCTTAAACTGGATTCCATCAAACAAATTACCGGCGAGCCGGAAAAATTAGATAAAAAAGAAGCATTTAAAAGCACACACCCAAGCATTGGTGACAGACGAAAAACAGTTAATGATTATATTGCTCTAGTTACCGACGACAATAGATCTGCTTACCTCGTGTCGCAAGAGAAATTTACTCAGTTGCGCAATGTTGCACGCTATGAATTACCAATGTTTTATTTGCAAAATCATTTATATCAGGATGCAATTTATGCCGCATATTTAGGTCTGAAAAAAGAACCCTACAATGTCTACCTACAAAAAGTAATTGCTAAATCGCTCACAGGATTAGCAAAATTCAGAAATAGTAAAGAGGACGAAATATATGCCGAGAAAGCCAGATTCGAGCAGTATGAAGGGGAGCAACAACAACTCTACTATTTGCTTTGGGCTATGAGTGATGTAGAACTAAATGTAATGGCACTGGATTACACTTTCCGTGCTTATTTGAAAAGCCCTCAAGACAAAGAACTATTGCCATTGTGCAAAGCGCTAATTAATGACCTCGTATTTTATCATTTTAATGATGAAGATGATTTTCTTATTGGTAAAAACATAGCACGCGACAGCCTTTACTTATTAGCTGATATTGCTAATCCCAAAATTAAAGTTGCACCTCCAAGTACTAAGTCAAAAAAAATAACACGTAAAACTACCGTGCGTTCAAAGCGCACAACAGCCGCGAAAACGCAAGCCGATAAAAATAAAAAACATTTGCTCTATACTTATAACGATTATTGGGAAAACAAAGAATTTAGAAGAATGTGGAACGATGCTGCTGCTGAGCGCGATGAGCGAGAAGCCAATATTAAAGCCATGAAAAAAGCCGGAATTAAATACACCAACAAGGGTGATACCCGTGATTATTTTTGGGGAGAAAAGCTAGGCATAGATAAAGTAGTAGTTGTAAACCCGTTTTATCGCCGTATTGATTTACGAAAAGACAATGCAATTGAATACATATCTAGTGAAGTAGGCGAATTAAACTACATGGAAATTCTTGAAGCAAATGCTAAATTATTAAATGTAGATCTTACCGTTTTGGATCCATTAAAAATGAGTCAAACTGATGTTGACCAATTTAATCAAATGAATGAACTAAACGATTGGTTTTCACAGCAACTTGATTTCGGCAATATTAATATGCCGGGATACAACCAAGCAATGGTTGACTCAGTAGCGAACAGCTTTGGAACTGATTATTTTCTGTGGACAGGTATTATTTCTTTGCGCGACAGACAAAATCTAGTTGGGCCAATTGTATCAATTGCATTATCACCATTTTTTATTCCGCTATTACCATACGGTATTTATCAATTGGTAAAACCGGAGTATGAATTTTTCTATTTGAGTTTATTATATAATGTAAAAACAAGAGAAGCTAATGTGCTCAAATTTATGTTCTTGAAAAATAATGACTCTAAAGCAATTCTTAATTCACATACTTACGAAATGCTTTATCAAATATCAACCCCATCCAATAATAATTAACAGCCCATCCAATTACTATGAAAAAATTATTATTAATCATATTTATTGTTTTTAACACAATAATTTCAGCCGATGCGCAAGCAATTGGGTATCAGGGTAAAAAATTTATGATAGAAGTGGGCTACTCTCCTGCCAGTAATTTATCGGCACGATATTTTAGCTATAGACTCAATGATGATTATTACACTAATATCGATAGCGCAAAAGATCCATTAATATTTAAGCATATACCTAAAATTGGTATTGAATATGTAATTTTCAATAGTGGGAGTATTGTAATTAGATACAACCCATGGAAATACACTTCAAATATGGAATACTTCGACAATGATGCATTATCCTATGGCTATGTAGGGAATCAAATTAAAGGTGGCATGCTTACATTGGGTTATAAATCATACATTACGGCAACGCCTGCTCCACTGGGCAGCTATTTTGGTGTTTTTGCAACATTATTCAACTTTAAAACTACTTTTGTTGATAGCGAATTTGACGAAAACCTAACGCCTCAAGAATTTGCTGATTTTGGTGTTGAATCCGGTTCTTCGGTAGGCGTTTTTGCTGTTTTAGGAAGTAAAAACATATTATGGGATCAGGTAACACTTGATTTTTGCCTCGAAGGTGGCGTTTTCCTCAAAAATGGAGTGGATCAATCACCTTTAATTTCAGGAGAATTTGGTGAGCGTTATTCACTAACATCCGGCTCAAGCCCACAGTACAACTCATTATCCAATACCGGAACTTTCTTTTTTGTGGTTCCAACAATAAGTGTTGGCTGGTTAGTTTTCTGATATTGGCTTAAAATCCGTACTTTTGCACCCGCTAATCTTCAAATTGGCCTCGTAGCTCAGTGGATAGAGCATCTGCCTTCTAAGCAGAGGGTCGCAGGTTCGAGTCTTGCCGAGGTCACTTATAAATATTCAAATTGGGGATAGCGCATTCCGCGTTTAGCGGAAAGATGGCGAAATTACTTTTGCAATGAAATAAATTGTTTTAGATTTTAAATTTACAATTTAACAAAGCCGCTACATGATTTTGCTTTTAAAATGTTTGACTTTATGTAATAAAATTACAACTCTCAACTAATTACGTCAGAAATATTATCCTTTAAAGCTCCCATCTCAGCAAATTGTCACAAAATCATACATTAGAACTAAGTTGCACATCAATGACATACACTAACTTTAGCACAAGTAATTTTATATAAATTACCCTAATATGAACCAATTTATTTACTTATTTACATTTTTTTTGAGTTCGCTAAATTGTACAGCTCAAATTATTGGAGCAAATGCATTTGCTAAAACTAACTTAATTGAAGTAGGCATTAATTCATGCGGTACTTTTGGCGCAGAAGGCATTCCTGCTGACTTTACAAATCCAACCGATTCGTTTAGAAGCATTATTTGCGACTACGACCTGAATGGCTGGAATGTTGGAACGCCTCCATTTTTCGGTGATTTAATTAGTGATGTTTTTCGCGAAGGATTTTTCTTTCAAAGAGGTGCGGGCACCGGAATTTACAACTATTTTAATAGTGATTACACTTGCGCAAACATTGATATCCTTGGTGAAATAACTGACTATATTGATTATGGAGATAGTATTAGTATAATATGGACAAGTGATTTACCTAGTGCGGAAATAATACAAACTACAACGTTATATCAAACCAAGCGGTATATTTTAAATACCATTACAATCAAGAATTTATCTTCAAAAGCGAATCAAGACATTTTTTATGTGCGTGATGTATTGCCATCTCCTGAAATGTATATTGACGATGATTTTCAATCACTTGTTTCTGTTGATGCCCAATATGCAATTGACGGCTATACATTAATTAGTGCTACCGGACTTACTTACAATTCTTACTTTTCAATAGGCTCAAACAACCCACGTGCATTTAGTGGATTCTATGAGTATTGGCTTGACCTAAACGGAGATGAAAATTATTCTTCCTTTTCAAATTCACCATATTATTATGATTCCGGCTCCGATTCAGGCTATTTAAATATGAACCTCGGATTTAAACAACCGCAACTCATGAAAGATTCAACTGTGTCATTTTCTTTTGCCTATATTTTTTCGCCCGATGAAATTGAGGAAGCGATTGCTAAAACCGGCACTTCAGTTGTATATGAAACTTGTATTTATCCACCAATTGAAATAGAAAATATATACATCGGCGCCATTGAGTTGTCGTCGGAATATGGCGCAGGCATGGTGTATGAAATGGAATATAAACTTTCCGGCACTGCAACATACACGTTTGTAGAAGCTACTGATTATGAGGAACTTATTTGGCTGGTTGGCCTCTTGGAACCTTGCACCGAATATAGCTTCAGACTAAGTGCAATTGGTGAAATGGATACTTGTGTAACTGAAATATACAATGTTAAAACACAATGCACTGATGGCATTGCATTTATAAATGATAGCAATTGGAATATTTTCCCTAATCCGGCATCATCTGCTTTTACAATTCAAACAAATGGTTTATTTAATGCTCAATCATCAATAATTATTACCGATGTTAATGGCAGCACTTTTTATACCACACAAATAAACGCGCAACAAAACCAAATATTAATTAACACATCAAATTTCGCAGCAGGAATGTACATGGCTACTATAATTACAAATAACGGCGTATACTCAAAGCCTTTTGTGATAATTAACAAATAGAATAATGGCATTTGCATAATTGATTTATTACTAAATTAATTATGCAAATGCAAAAAATGATTGTAAGGCCTTACTTAATAAAAATGATGAAAATAAAATTACAATGCAGCCAATCCAATAAGAATATTTTTTTCAATTTCCATCGCATTGTTTGAAACCGGTATAAACTGCATGCCTGTTACATGTTCATAAAGTTCAATATATCTATCTGAAATAGTTTTAATCCATTCGTCGCTCATTTCGGGAACTACTTGGCCTTCTTTACCCATAAAGCCATTTTCAATTAACCATTCACGCACAAATTCTTTCGACAACTGTTTCTGATGTTCGCTGTTATGCTGGCGTTCTGCGTATCCATCCAAATAGAAATAACGTGATGAATCAGGTGTATGAATTTCATCCATTAAAACAACCTTACCGTCAAGTAAGCCAAATTCATATTTGGTATCAACTAAAATTAATCCTTGTTTAGCTGCCATTTCAGTTCCGCGTGCAAACAACTTTCTCGTATAATCTTCCATTTGCAAATAATCGAATTCACTTACCAAGCCTTGTCGCAAAATTTCTTCGCGCGAAATATCTTCATCGTGTCCTGCAGCAGCTTTTGTGGTTGGCGTAATTATAGGTTCCGGAAATTTATCATTTTCTTTCAATCCATCCGGCATAGCTACACCGCAAATTAGCCTTCTGCCTGCTTTATATTCTCTGGCAGCATGACCACTCATATATCCACGTATTACCATCTCAACTTTAACAGGTTCACATTTATATCCAATTGCAACACGTGGGTCAGGTGTAGCAATTAACCAATTTGGAGCCACATCTAATGTTGCATTTAAAAAATATGCTGCCAGTTGATTCAACACTTGCCCTTTAAACGGAATGGGCCTTGGCAAAATAACATCAAATGCCGAAATTCTGTCGCTTGCAACCATTACCAAATAAGTATCATTAATTGTGTAAACATCACGAACTTTCCCATGGTAAACGGCAGTTGCGCCCGGCAAAATAAAATCAGTAGATTGAATGGACATACAATTGAATTATTACTGCAAATTTACAACTATGCTATTGAATGCGGTATGCTAAAATTGTGTTGCCATCTACAGTTATCAGCATTTTATCCCCACTGCGCGTAAGGTCATCCACTACAATGTTCTTGCTGCCCCTTACCGGAAAACCGGGAAGTATTTCTCCTTTTGGGTCATATAAGTATAGTATGTTTCCGGATGTAACATATCCGAAGTAATTTATTTCTTCGAACGCAGTGGCAACTAATCCGGAAAAAAGCGGATCAGGTTCAAGCATAAATATATTACTACCATTTAAAGTTCTTGCCTTAATATATTTATCCTCATAAACTAAAACATCTGCCGTATCAATACCATTTATTTCTGTTAACAAGCCTTCTATGAAATTTTCACCGGGTGGTTGAATATTTGATTGCAATGAACCGAAAATTGAAATAATAGCACCTGTTTGATCCATAGCATATAGTGTATTATTACTTTGAAAAATTGAAATAATATTTTGCTTTATTGCTATACTAGCCGCATTGGCGCCATTTGTTTTTCTTAAAACAATATTCGTTGCATTAACAAACCCTATATGCTTGCCCTTTTCACTTTGAAATTCAAAAAGAGGTAATGTAACATTACCGGTATTTTTTTGTGGATTCCATCCTGCAATCGGCTTGCCATCTTTATAATAACCATAAATATTATTATTGCTGCAAGCCACATACATACTATAATCATTTGCCGTGTTTTTTATGACAGCAATGCCATTGGTAATTGTTGTGGTAAGCGAAATTGGAAATCCCTCAACAGGTTCCCCTGAAGCGTCAATTAAGTGTATTGCATTTGCAGTATTAAATAAATACTGTGTTTTATCGTTGCCATAAAAATCTACTTCATGTATTGTACTTTGAATTCCCGAACTAAGTTGTTGCTTCCATAATACATCGCCATTTGCTGAAATTAAATATAGTTGATGCGAAGTATCCTGCACCATTATTTGCTCCTGTTCTACACTTTGATTATACACAGTAAACGGACCTGCAGCAATAGGCTCATCAACGCTAACATTCCAAAGCAATCCGCTTTTTCGCTTAGGGTCAGCATCAAATTGAATAAACCCATTAACAATATAAACATCTTTATTATCACTAAACTGCAATTCAAGCTTGCTAAACTGTTGTAATAATCCAAAATTTGCTTCAACGGAATCAATATGCTTGTCAGAAACAAAATATTGAATTATTTGCCTGCTCTTAGATAAATCTACATAAATAGAATTGTTAAACGATGCGGAAACTTCTTGCTTAAAAGTATTATAATCATTATCAGCCGACAAGGTTGTTCTGTTCTCAATGGCATCAATCATACTCGTTAATTGCGACTTATCAATTGCAACCAATAAATCGTTATCTGCCCAAGTAGCGAAACAATATTCGGGCACTTGCATACCGGAAATAGCACTAATCATTGCGCCACAATTTAATTCAAGCATTTGATAGTTGCGGTAAACTAAAGTATCGGAAATGATTACACTTTTAATTTTACTTGTTGCTAATTTTCTATCAGTTGATGGAATTATTACAAACCCTCTGGATTTAAAATTTTTATCCAATGATTCTGAAAAGCCAACAATTAAATGCTGCGACATCCACGGTGCCCAATAATCAAAATAATCACGGCTGTTTGATTCAGAACGAAATTTAGTGGCGATATTTTCTGTGAGCTGTTCAGCATTTACACGATATAGCACTACTGTATTTCCCGGCACAGCTTTATGCATGTCTGTTGCAAACTGTCCTGTGTAACCACCTAACATTAACGTTTTATCGTTTCCTCGTGCTGAAGCATATCCGTTTAACAAAATGCCGTTCGATTTAATTTCGGGTTTAATTCCTATCCAACTCGCATATTGCTGCATTTGCAAAATGGAAGTAGCGGCTTCATTTCCTGCATATAAAGAAAAGTAATCAGCTAATTGTGCCACGTTCATATAAAATGTATAGCCCGATTGAGATTTCATTTTATCATAAACATCATTGAATCCACCATTCTCTGTCACCGGTGTACCTTTCTTTAATTGGAGAATTGCATTTTCTACAAGTACTGCAGAGGTGCTGTAAATAAATATCCCATTTACTTTAGCAAACGATAAATTATAATCAACATTTGGATATTTTAATTCGTATATATCAGCACGTTCAAACGTATGCTTTGAAACATTTGGCTTTAAACCGTTTAATTCAGGATGCAAGTTTTTCAAATTAAACGATTTCGCCTCTTTTAATTCAAGCAAAATCAAATAATCAACGGCAGTTTTACCCGAGGTAAATGCGCCCGTAATTAAATTGTGCTGCTGTAAGTCGCTTAACAGCTTTGGCTCAGTTACTAATAATGCAATAAATTCATTTAAATCAGTCTGTAATTCGCCAATTAATTGTGTTTTACCTAATGCCTCAAAAATTTCATTGTTGTTGAGCATTATAGAAAATTCGTTATTCGCTTTTACATCAAAAAAGCATAATACATCGGCCGGCATTGCGTCAAGCACAGCTGCATTGCGCTTGTTAAAAACCAACAAATACAAGGCAATTAAGCCTATAGTAACAGTTGTTCCAATTATGACTAACGTTTTCTTATTTCTCATATACTCCTTACTTACCTTTGCAAAGCTAAGGGCAAAAGTCCGGTATGGCTATTAACGTATACACATCAAATATATCATTATGAACCAAAAACAAATTATTCGTTTCGCGGCTTTAAGCGGAGCATTATCGGTAGGTTTAGGTGCTTTTGGGGCACATGGGCTGGAAGGGCTTGTAGAAGCAGGCAAAATGCAAGTTGACGACATTCGTATTTTTGAAACCGGTGTTAAATATCAATTCTATCATTCTTTGGCATTGCTGGCATTGGGGCTAGGGTTCATATACTTAAATCCCAAGCAAGCAGTAAATGCCTGCAGAAGCTTCATTGGTGGTATAATAATATTTAGTGGAAGCCTTTATTTACTTGCTATATCAGAGGCTGTATTCGGCACACGAATGAGCTGGCTTGGGGCAATTACACCTCTAGGTGGATTATTATTTATTGCAGGATGGATTTTGCTATTTTTTGCAGCGAATAAAAAATCGTAACCCAATTTAATACTTATTTCGTAAATCTTTTAAAACAAAAAAGCCACCCGTTTCCGGATGGCTTTTTTAATTAATATTTTATTTATTTACATTTAAATTTCGCTTTCGCAGCATCGAATTCACATCCGCCTTTTTCAGCAACCTTAACACCCACAATTAAATTTTGTGTGCTATTTAAGTTGATTTTGCAATCAACATTAGTTAAAGTAACATCACCAATTTGTAATGTTTTAATTACAAAGATATCTCCTTTAACAATTGTTCCATTTCCAAGGTCAGTTGGCTTCTCATTTTTAAAATCAGCATCTGTAACAGCTCCTGAATTCCACAATCTGATGAAATAATCACGACCAACCATTGCAACAATAATTTGCGGGCTTAGGTTAAGAATATACTTTGTTTCTTCTTTTCCGTTTACCGATGCATTACCTTCAAACATATTACCTTTTTTAGTAAGTGTTGCATCTAACGCAGAGGCAGTTGTAGCAGTAGTAGTGGTTTTGCCTTTGTTACCTGTATTGGTATTAGTATTAGTGTTAGTATTAGTTTTTACTTCACCGGCATCAGGTGTATCAGTTTCATCAACTTGCTGTAAATCTTGCAATTGTTTATTGCGTTTATTTTCCTCTTCACGTTTACGTGCTTCGTTGGCTTCTATTGTTGCCTCATCGTACTTAATGATAGCATTAGGAATTACGCCGATGATTGTAAATTCAGTTCTTCTGTTTAATTGGTGCAAATATTCATAATCTTCACCTTTATATTTCTGAATAAACGATTCTACTAGAACAGTTCCTGTTGGCACTGTTGTTCCGCCGGGTAATTTAACATCAGCCGACAAAGTTTTAGGTGTAGTTTCACCATAACCTTTAGCAACTAAACGTTCTGGATCAATGCCTCTTGAAATCAAATAACTTTGAACAGTATCGGCACGATTGCGAGAAAGAACCTGGTTTTTCTCTTCTGTATCACGGCTGTCAGTATGAGAACCAATTTCAACTTTTAATTGAGGGCTTAAGCTCAATACATTATAAATTGAATCCAGGGCTTTGAAAGATTCCGGACGCAAATCCCAAGTACCTAAAGTGTAGTAAATGTTTTTTACTTCAATCGGTTTCATTTCAATAATTGGCTCCATTAAGATATCGATATACATTGTATCGTTTTCTTTTAATCCAACAGTTGATGTAGTTGCTTTACCATTTTTATATTTCTCTCTGTATGCAGTAAGTTCAAATTTATCTTGAGCAGTTCCAACAAAGAAATCTTCATATGTATTAGCAGTTTTAGTAACTGAAGAGTCCATCTTAGCGCCTGAACGCATTAAGTCAATTGAGGCACCATAAATAGGTTCTTTTGTAACTTCATCAATTGCTCTAGCCATGATTACAAATTCCGGTGGATATTTGTATGCATAAATGTCATCACAACAAGTTTCACTTTTAACCGAGAAACCACCTTTGCGATTAGAAACAAAAAAACCTTTTTTACCTGATACATCCGTTGAATAATAAAAATCATCAACAGAACTGTTAAATGGCAATCCTAAGTTTTGAGGTGCATCAAATGATTTCATACCGCCTTTTGCACTATAAATATCAAAACCACCAATATTAATTTGACCGTTTGAGCTGAAATAAAATAATTCTTGTTCCGCATTATAAAATGGAGTTATTTCATCACCAGTGGTATTAATTTTTGTTCCGCAGTTCATTGGGTTAGTATGAGTTTTACCCTTGCTCTGCACTTCGCTATACCATAAATCCATTCCGCCACGGCCGCCATTTCTATTTGATGTAAAATAGAGGTATTCTTTACCTTTAAATGTTCCAACTGCAGGATGAGTTGATGTAAAATCAGGCTCATTAACAGTACTAACTTCTTTACCATTCTGCCATTCACCTGCTTCCCATTCGCTCATATATATTTTACATATCATTACAAGTGAATCGTTAGGGCGACATTCAGTGTAATAGAATCTTTTTCCATCAGGTGAAAAAGATCCGTTTCCAGTATGGGCATCACCTTTGTTAAATGGCGCCGACATTTCTTTTGCTTGGCCCCATGTATCACCATCAGCTTTCGATTCAAATATTCTTGCACGCAATTCTGTTTTCTGGGTAGTTCCCATTTCAATTACGTTTTCAGAAACTAATGAAGCGTAGGTTAAATTATTATCAGGGTCGTACTTTGGTGAAAAGTCGGTATAGTTATTATTCACCTTTGTTCCTAAATGTTCAACATTTACATCAGCCGGTTTTTTGCCTAATTCTAATGCAAGGTCACAACCTTTATCTTCATTTTTAGCTTGGCGCTTTAAAGCGGTGCCTGTTGTTCCTTTTAATTTGCTGTTTTTCGAAACGGCTTTAAATGCTTCTTTAGCTTCAGCATATTTACCATTATATTTTAAACTCATGGCATAATAAAAACCCGCTTCAGGATAGGCATCTTTCGATTTACCTGCATCAACGGCAGTTTTATACCATTTTTCAGCATCTTTATAATTACGTGCTAAATAATATGCTCTAGCTAGTTTGTATGCTGCTTCTTGAGTTGCATCATCATCGTATGCTAATTTGTATACATCCTGCGCATTATAATAACTTCCGGCCGACATTAACGCATCGGCATACATCATCTTGCGGGTGTAGTTCATTTTATCTAATCCCGGATCAGCAGTTTGTGCTTGCATTGAACTTGCAAACAAAACGATCGTGAGAATTGCGAATATTTTTTTCATACTGTATTGTTCTTTATCTGTTGAAAATTTGATTAGGATCACTCTCTTAATAACGTGGACAAGGCATTACATAATTGCTTGGAATTACCGGAAGGATACAGCCTGTATACACTAATGATAATTCGAAACCACCTTTTCCTGCACTAGCTTCCTGCAAGGTTGATGTATTGATATCGTAGCTAGCTCCGAAACGGAAGTTTTTATAATCCATTCCAACTGAAGCAATAACCGCATCATCTAAACGATAAGCACCACCTAGAAAGAATGTTGCAGGGAAATTTGAATTATTTAAGAAATAACCAAATTCGCTACCAACAACTATTTCTTTAGCACCTGACTGTGTTTGGAATAAAACCGAAGGAATAATTCCAAACTGCCCGCCTAAAGTGATACCAGCTTTTAAGTGTGCAACCGTGCGCGTGCCTAATTTATTTGTTTCATCGTTTAAGAAACTTTCTTGTGGAGATATCAAGTTGAACATGGCAGCACCACCTGTAATATTAAATTTCTTTGATACTTCATTGTGATAAGCTAACCCTGCAGCCATGTTTAATTTCGAAACATTGCCGGCATAGTCGTCTTCACCTGAAGGCAAGTCAACATTAAATTCATCGCCATCCCATTGCCCCGGCCATTTTAAAGCATCAAAATCTAGTGATTTCTGCATAAATCCGGCTTGAAGCCCTATAGAAAGGTTGTGATTATCACGACCACCTAATCCCAAAACAAAAGCTGTTGAAGCCATTGCCGAAAGGTTACTTAAGTTACCATCACCGGAAACATCATTATAAAGTAATAAACCGGCAGTCAGTTTGCTTGCTGCACCAATATTCTTAATAACGGGTGCATCAAAAAATGCTTCATAGGTTACATAAGGAGTTGTAACGCTATTCCACTGGTTGCGGTAAGTAAGTCCTGCTCTCCAATCACAGGAATTAACGCCCGTTAAAGCAGGGTTCAATGCTAAAGGAGCCGCATTGTACTGGGAGAAGTGAATGTCCTGCGCTTTGAGTACACCCACAGCCATGAAAGCTGCTAAAAACGTGATTTTGTAAATCTTCATCATTGGTTACTTTTTAAATTTTTTACTGAGTAATGTATTGTTGGTTATTGGTTTACTTGTTTATTTACAGGTTATTATTCTGCTTATTTTATTCTTAAGGGTTAAAAATACTAAATCCATTTTAATCTGCAATATTCTATCACTTGATAATTACATAATTATATGACAGCATTGCTTATCTCACAATAATTACTGTTCCCTGCTGCACAAAGTCAACATTGTTTAAATCCTTGTAATTCAGCACCCAAACGTATGTACCCATAGGTTGTTGCTCATTGTTAAATGAACCATTCCATGAATTTTCAAAATTTTCTGTTTCAAATACCATCTCACCCCAACGGTTATAAATTTGCAAATGATAAGACGCCAGCAATCCTCTTACAATAATGGTAA
Source organism: Bacteroidota bacterium (assembly GCA_031372705.1). GTDB lineage: Bacteria > Bacteroidota > Bacteroidia > Chitinophagales > BACL12 > UBA7236. The sequence continues at coordinate 61,622 of JANMLV010000280.1, forward strand.
AGCCATCATTAAAAGTATCGCCATTTGGTGAAAATGCATTTGGAACACCAACTAAAGCATCTGAGCTTACGTTTACGGTTACCTGATCGGTAAACACGCAACCATCTTCAGTTGTAACCGTTACGGTATAAGTGGTAGTGGTTTCCGGTGAAGCCGTTGGATTCTCTATATTGGCATCACTCAAACCTGTGCTTGGCGACCAGCTGTATTCAACACCGCCGTCAGCATCCAGAAAAGCGGTTTCACCAAAAAAAATAATGGTATCAGCACCTGCATCGGCTGTTGGTTCTTGAATGCTCACCTCAACTTCGGCAGTGTTTACGCAGCCCGCAAGCGTGCCTTCCACGGTATAAACAGTATTTACATCCGGCGACGCATCCGTGACCGCCTCATCAGGGTTACTTAGCGTTGCTGCAGGACTCCAAACATAACTATCAGCTCCGGAGGCCGTTAAAGTAGCCTCAGAACCCGGACAAATTAGCGTATCGGAAGAAACTGTTAATGGAACTGCATCGTAAACATATATAACTAAGCTATCACCAACTCCTGCTATACAGCCTAAGTCAACAGTTATAACTACGGTTTCAAAACCTTCGTCTAGCCCGTCTTCATCAGCAATAATTGGCACTTCAATTAAGGTATCACCCGGATAAAAAATCAAAGAATCCGGAATTACAATATAATCAGTACCGCCATCAGCGCTGCCCGCTACATCCAGTGTTACAACAAAAGTATCTGTCGGGGCAAATGATAATTCGAAAGTTAACATACCATCATTACATCCCTCAATAACATACGGATATCCGTCAATGGTTGTCTCGTAAAGTAATGTTACACCGGGGCTCGACAATGAACCTGCTTCAATAAATACACCTGAATCCAATGCATCATCTAAGTCATCGGCAATAGCAATTTTCAGGTGGTAAGTTTCGCATGGAATAACATTGCGCTTTGCCTCTAATACGGTTGTAAAACCATCATACTGTATATAATAATCATCTGTATTAAACGGCGCATCAAAGCCTGTTCCGTTTATATTATAAAATTCACTGTTAGTTACATTGTTAACATTATTAATGGAAACGATGGTTGCTGTTCCGGGAATTAATGCCAAATTTTCGGTCCCAACAATACCCGGACCACTAATATAAAATGCAAAAACATCATTAAATGAACCTACATATTCTAAATATTCTTCTGAGCCGAATGAATAGTTAAATCTAATGGTGTCTGAAGTAACAGTAAGGTCAAATTCCAATACGCAAGCATCATTTGTACCTAGAACGCCCGGAATATCATCTAAATCCGGATCTCCGGGTGCAAAATTTGAGGTAGAAGAGCTACTTGTATTATTTGGTCCAACTGCATTACCAACTGCACCGCTAGTTAATAATATGCCATCCGTTATACCAACATTGCAATCAACACAATCAAAAAAACCATAAGCGCCATCCGGACAATCCATTACAACGTCTGAAATTGTAACTCCTTCACCAACTAACGATGTAGCAAGTTCCAACGGAGTTGCTGTTGCATCTACTTCCAATTGAGCGGTCAAAGACGTAGGATTAAAAAACAAGGTAGAAGCAGCGCACGCAGCAAGGAGATAATTGCGTAAAATTGGTTTCATTTAAATCGTATTTAGGATTATTCCATTAATTCAATTCCAAACTTACAAAAAATTTGGCTAATCAGATAAAATTGCAGGAATGTGCCATAATTGAAAATGACCGAAAAATGACCTTCAGTGCAGATTCAGTGCGTGGTGAAGCGGGATTTTACTAAACTTTTTGTGTGCGTTTTGATATTCGCCACAGCACGAACATCATTCCCAGCCCGAAGCTAATGAATATTATTGAAATAAAGGTAGCCTGTGTTGCATGTATCCCCATAAATTCCAAAACATTGTTCACTCGAATCTTCTCTATAAAGTATCGTTCAATGCCGGCAAACACAACATATAGTGCCAATAACATACCGGGAATCTTGAATTTTTTTCTCAAAAACCACAATATCCCAAATATAATTAACGACATAAATACTTCATAAATCGGGGTAGGAAAAACGGCAACAGGCAATTGTCCGCACCAATCGCCCTGACAATCCTGAATATAAGCACCTTCACTATTTACATTGTAAGCGTAATTCTGAGCAAATAATGACCTAGGCAAAAACGACGGGGCTTCAAAGCTAATTGATGGCACGTTACTTAGTGAATCGAACTCACGTATATAATAGTTAGCATTAGCATCCAATACTTTCTCAAACTCACCCGGTGCAGCTGCTACAACTGTTCCATTGGGTTCTGAAATATATGCACTATTTAATATACCCCAATCGCCATCTCCTGAAACTTGGCAACCTAATCGACCAACTGCATATGCTAAAATTAAAGTAGGCGCAACAGCATCACCTAAATGCAATACATTTATTTTTTTACTTCGCGCAAACAAAATAACCGCCAGCGCTCCCAATAACAATCCACCATAAATAGTTAACCCGTTAAAGAAATTACCCAGTGGATCTTCAATAAAATCTTTCCACCCATTAGGCTCTTCAAAATTGGAAAATATTTTCGCACCAAGAATACCAAATACGGCTGCAATCATAACAATATCTCCTAACCTGTCGTGCGGAAATACATCAATATTTTTTTCTTTTGGCTGAGGTAATTTTTCTTTATTTCTCTCTCTGAATTTTTGATATGCCAATAACACTCCTCCTAATAATCCAATTAAAATATTGCCTTCACCGGAAAATACAAATGATTGGGGATTTTCATTAAATGTGTCCCAATTCAAAATCATTCCCCCAATCTTAAAAAAGATAACAAATCCTAACAATCCGTTCGATATTAACTCTGTAGTTGAAGCCGGCATACCAACCATTATTTTTTGTTTAGTCGGCTTTAACAACCCTTCCTTTTCTTTGCGAATTAATTCTTTATACAACACCCAGCCTGCAACTAAAAATGCCATGCCCACAAAAAATCCGAAACTAAAAATCGGAAATTGCCAATTCGTATTAAATAAATCGTTAAATAATTCTGCAATCGTTGCGTAAGCGCGTAGTTGTACCATTATTTATTATTTGGAATTAATTTGTAAATTTTGTTCATTAAAAACCGGGGCTTCGGCATGATGTAATACTTCAGCAAGCGGCACTCCTATCATATTTCCATCCGGACTTACTTGGTCTAAAAGAACCGTCACCACTTCGTTTACAAGCAGCGGGTCGTAATGTGTTTTCACCTTAATATAATTATCTGTAAATCCGAACATCCATTCGCCATCAGTTTCTTCTTCAAACAATACTGCGCGTTTTGTACCAACAAATTGATTGTAAAAATGCCTGCGTTTTTTATCACTTAAACTGCGCAACTGCGTGGTTCTTTCATCCCGTATTTTTTGAGGAACTGAATCAGGTAAAGCTATGGCAAATGTATTTGGACGCTCGCTATATGTAAATACATGTAAATAGCTGATGTCTAAGTCGTTTAAAAAATGAAATGTTTCTAAAAAATCGTCGTGTGTTTCGCCCGGAAAACCGGTAATTACATCAACGCCAATGCAAGCATGCGGCATTGTTTTTTTTATGTGTGCAACTCGAGCAATATATAATTCTCGCTGATATCTTCTGCGCATTAATCGCAATATTTTATTACTTCCGCTTTGCAACGGAATATGAAAATGCGGAACAAATTTTTGCGATGTTGCAACAAAATTAATAATAGGCTCGGTTAACAAATTCGGCTCAATGGATGATATGCGATATCTTGCAATTGAAGTATTTTCTAACGCTTGAATTAACTCATAAAATGTTTCTTCGTTTTCGGTTCCGTTTTCAAGACCAAAATCGCCGAGATTTACACCTGTTAATACTATTTCTGCAACTTCCTGCGCTGCAATTTGTTTAACATTTTCCAATACGTTTGCAATAGTATTACTTCTACTTTTTCCTCTCGCTAATGGAATGGTGCAAAACGAACAATTATAATCACAACCATCTTGCACTTTTAAAAATGTTCTGGTTCTTTCACCAAACGACCAAGCAGGATTAAATACATTAACGGCATCAATATTTCCCGCAACATACCTGCCCTTATTTTTGTGGGCTGTTTGTTGCAAAGATGAAATATGTTCAACGAGATTAAATTTTTCTGCTGCTCCTAAAACTAAATCCACGCCGGGAATATCCGCAATTTCTTCGGGTTTTAATTGAGCATAACATCCAACAATAATTACGCCTGCATGCGGAGATGTTTTAAGTGCCTGTTTTACGATTTTACGGCATTTTTTGTCGGCATGGTCTGTTACCGAACAAGTGTTAATCACATATACATCCGCAGCCTCATTAAAAGGCTTAATTGCGAACCCGGCATCTGCAATCTGCCTACCCAATGCCGATGATTCGGAATAGTTGAGTTTACAGCCTAAAGTATATAATGCAACAGATTTACCTGACATGTTGCCGTAAAATTAAGCATTTCGGCTGTATAGCGTCTACAAGTGCGGTAAAGCAACCGGATTTGCCGACTAAACGCATTTTTAGCAGCTAAACAGTAAAACCGTTTAGAGCATTAGTTCAACTCCCAATTACTATGTGTTTAAAGAAGTTGGGTTAATTTTGACTGCCCAAAAGGCTAAAATGTCACAAAAATGCTAATTCAGGTAAAAAACTACCAATTTGACCTGCGGAAACCGCTGGATATTTCAATTTCCTTACACGATGGAGAACAGGTAAATTGCTATTTCGCACCGCCTTTCAGCACTAAAGCGGTTGAAATGGGCAGTTTTATTGGTGATACCAATCGAGGAGGCTTGCTCAACTACAAAAATGTGACTTTGAACCCACATGGCAATGGCACACATACTGAATGTGTCGGGCATATTTCAAACAACGGTCATACCATAAACAAAGCGCTGCAGCAATTTCACTTTCTTGCCCAACTCATAACCGTTTCCCCCGAAATTGCCGACAATGGCGATCAAATAATAACATTAGGTCAAGTTGAAAACAAATGGGAATCAGGCGTTGAAGCATTAATTATCAGGACTTTACCTAATGAAAGTGACAAGCAAACCAGGAATTATAATCAAACCAATCCCCCATATATTAGCGCAACAGCCACGAAATTAATGGCAGAACAAGGCATTCAGCACTTGTTAGTTGATTTACCATCGCTTGACAGAGAAGAAGATGAAGGCAAATTGGCCGCCCACAAAGCCTTTTGGCAGTTTCCCGATAACATCAGAATGGGAGCAACCATTACGGAGTTAATATTTGTTGAGGATACGATTCCCGATGGCATATATTTGCTCAACCTACAGATAGCTTCGTTCGAAATGGACGCGGCTCCTTCAAAACCGGTATTATTTGCTCCCTTAAATGCATAATTAAGTAACATAACCTTGACCTTTATATAACAACATCTTTAACTATACCAAAAGTAAATAAAGGGTATCTTTGACCCTTCAATAATTTTATGAAAAAACAACTACTCACCATCGCTCTTTTATTGAGCCTACAAGGTTTAATCAACGCACAAATTACTATAGCTGAGGCAAGGGCTTTACCTGCCGGCAGCACTGTAACCGTTAAAGGCCTCGTGCTCAATGGCGCTGAACTTGGCGACATCCGCTACATTCAAGACAACACCGGCAATATTGCCGTATATGGTGCAACATTATTGGATGGCATTTTACGTGGCGATTCAATTGAAACTACCGGTCCACTTTTTAATTACAATGCGCTATTGGAAATTTCTCCTGTTAGCAGCGTTACGTTATTAAGCTCAGGTAATCCATTACCAGCGCCAATAGACGTAACAACGGTATCAGGTTTTGTTGAAGGATATGAAGCCAAACTCGTAAGGGTAAATAGCGCTTTGTTTGTTGATGCAGGAACTTTTTCAACAGCAGGCTCAGGCACTAATTATGATATAACCGACGCTGCAGGAACCGGTGAAGCACGTGTATTAACAGCAACAAATATTGATGGCACACCAATACCGGTTGATGAAGTTTCTGTAACCGGCATTATGAGCCAATATGCTCCGGGTGGAACAGGTGGATATCAATTATTGCCTCGCGATTTAGGCGATATTTCTACAGGTGGAAATCCGCCAATAATTTCAACCGCTTTAACACAAACTAATATTGCTACCACGTCGTTTACAATTAACTTCAATACAATTAATCCCGGTTCTACAATTATATATTATGGAACTACAACTGCATTAGGATTAACAACTGCTGACGCCGGATTAGTTACTACGCACGCTTATAATTTAACCGGATTAACTGCAGGCACTGTTTATTATGTTCAAGCTGCTAGTGTAAGCGCCACAAACGACACATCTTTTTCCGCAATTGCAGCAATGGCAACTGCATCAAACTCAACCGGGCAAATTAAAGTATGGTTTAATAATACAGTAGATAACAGCGTTTCAACCGGAACAAATGCCCTATTTGTAAATGGCACTATGGATGATACCATTATTTGGTTTTTAGATCATGCCAAATACAGTTTAGATATTGCTATTTATAATATCGACAATAACAACAATATCATCAGTGCAATTAACGATGCGTATGCACGCGGGGTGGATGTGCGTTTTATTTGCGATAGCGGTGTTGATGATTTTAATTATAATTTAGTTTCAATTGGACCCGGTAAAAAGAAAAAATCACCTGCAGATGGATCTACAAATGCAGATGGCGCTTTCTATGGCATTATGCATAATAAATTTATCCTCGTAGATGCCGTTTCAACAGACCCTGACGATGCATGGGTATTTACAGGTTCTATGAATTTTACCGATGACCAGATAAAAGTTGACAAACAGAATAGTATTGCCATACAAGATCAAAGTTTAGCGCGTGGTTACAAGGTAGAATTTGATGAAATGTTCGGCGGTAAATTTGGTCCGGATAAAACAAATAATACACCGCACGAATTTGTAATTAATGGCAAACGTGTAGAATTACTTTTTTCGCCAAGCGATGAAGTAGAAACTAAAATGCTTGAAAAAATAAATACAGCCGACTACGATTTACACTTTGCAGTATTTTCATTAACAAGATTCAGCATTAGTTACGAAATTGAAGATGCTGTAACTGAACGCGGCGTTTTCGCAGCCGGCATTTACGACCAAACCGATGCTGCCGACCCTACCGCAATTGATGTTTTAGAAAGTGCTTTAGGCGACAGATTTTTTTCTTACACAGGCAGTAATTTATTACACCATAAATATCTAATAGTTGATGCCAATTGCACACAGTCAGACCCATTAGTATGGACAGGCTCACACAATTGGAGCTCAAGCGCAAATTCTCGCAACGACGAGAACACAATTGTTGTGCATGATTCAACCGTTGCCAATATTTTCTACCAAGAATTTATGCAGCGTTACAAAGATGAGAGTGCAACTGAGTTTTTGACGGAGAAATGTGATTTTGTTGGGGTAGAAAACCTGACAGCGATGAACGATATATACGTATATCCAAATCCAGCGTCAAACGAACTAACTGTATATGCTAGCCAGTTAAATGAAGCCGATTTTGTATATATATACGATTTAACAGGCAAAAAAATACATGCTGAGCACATAAACAATCAGCAACAAATCACAATGAATATTTCTGATTTGAATGCGGGTATTTATTTTATTGTGTTACAAAATGGTAGCACATTAAACACTAAGCAGTTTGTTAAAAAATAAAAGTTAGTTTATATCGAGGCAAAACAACTGAAATATGAAACGCATATCCCTGATCTTAAGTATATTAATTATCGTATCAAGTGTTTATGCTCAATTGTGTGAACCAACTGTTGTATTTAATTTTGATGGCACTACTGCTGATGTTTCCGGCAATGGGAACGATGCAGTGTTATTTAATGGTGCTAATGTAATTGCTAATTATCTCGAAATTGGGTACAATGATGATGACCGAGCTGAGATTCCCACAGCTGCGTTAGATGGTGTTTCAGATTTTACCATAAGCTTTGAATTTTATTTAAATGGACTCAATTTATCCGGTGCTGCACCAACAAATACTTTTATTGCCGGGTCAAGCTCATTTGATGAATCAGAATTTGCAATTTCTTATCAGGCAGATATTGAAGCAATTGTTGTTGCATTAAAGGGAAGTGGCGATATATTTCCAATTTCATTATCAGCTGAAAGCTGGTATTGCTTAACAGTTATGCGCAATGGCAGTGATGTTACCGTATCAATTGACGGTATAGAAGTAACTACTATCGATATGACTTCAATTGCACTCAGCATTGAATTTTTAGAAATGGGCCAAGAACTAGACTGCGTTGAAGGTTGTTACGCAACTAACCAAAGCTTGAATGGCAGAATTGATAATTTAAAAATTTATCCTTGTGCTGACCCAAACGTAGATTGCCAACCTTATGTTATTTCTTGTGATACTTTATTGAATTATAAATTTAATGGCACTTTGATTGATGATGGTGTATTTGGCAATCATGGAACACTAAATGCAGGTGCATCGGTAGCTTCAAATATACTTGAAATTGGTTATAACAATGATGACTACATTGAAGTACCTGTTGCTGCTGCAGATGGCTTGGTTGACTTTGCCATTTCATTTAATTTTAATCTCAACGAATTAAATATAAACGGCTCTTCTCCTACAAACACATTTATAGCAGGAACTGATGGTATAAACATGCATGAATTAGCACTTTCTTATGAAGCAAGTTCAAACGCTTTTGAAGTAGCGATACATGAAATTGGTGGCATTATACCTGCAACCATTTCAGCAAATGTATGGTATTGTGTAACTTTTTACCGCAGCAACGATAGTGTTTGGATTGAATTAGATGGCGTTATGCTTCCAACTGTTCTAACATTACCGGAAGGCCCGTTATCTATTTCATTTCTCGAAATTGGCCAAGAGCTAGATTGCGCTGACGGTTGCTTTGCTGAAAATCAATCTCTAAATGGCAAAATGGATAATTTAGTTATTCAAGGTTGTTCGGAGGAGATAGTTTGTAGTGAAGTAAGTGTGGGAATTGAAACTAATAAAACTTTTGAAGCTATTATTTTTCCAAATCCGGCAAACAATTTAATAACTATAAAAACTCCGCTTGATTTCTCAAGTGCGGAAATTGCAATAACGAATTCACTTGGACAAAAAATAACACCTATAATTGTTTTTAATTATGGGAATGTAATTCAATTGGATGTGTCTGGATTAATTCCCGGAATTTATATCGTTCAAATTTCAAATACTAAGTATTTAATAGAGAATGTGATAAGCATTTTCCATTAAGAGATGTATTAAAAATTTCATGATTAAAAAGCTTGCCTTAATTAATAGTGCTGATTACACTAAATTAAAAATTACCTATTTAAGTTTGCTTAAAAAAATATTATTTTACACGCTTTAAATATCCATTTGGATTAAAAGTCATATAAAACTTTTCTTTTGATTTGTCTATTTCAAAATTATTGTTTTGAGGTAGAAACTTTTCTATTGCCTCATAAGGCCCCGGTCCAAACTCAGGGTAAACTGGATGCCCATTTATATTTGAATCTTCGACCAATAAATAACTGTTTAAACTAACATACTTAGAATATAATAACAGTTCTGCATAAACATGATCACAAGTATGGTCATCATCTAGTATCACCAAAACAGTTTCACCTTCCTTTACTTCTTTATTAACTAAATCAATTATTTCTATAGAAATAGTTGAACCTGTGAGATATCGTATTCTGTTATGTATAGGCTTATTAGGGTGATCCTCGATATCAATAGTGAGTATCCTCCCTTTTCCTATTAAATCACATAAAGTTGCAAGGTAATAAGCGCTACCTCCTTTATACGTGCCACATTCAATTATCAAATCTGGCTTTACTTCGTATAATATTTCTTGATACATCCAAGTATCAAATGGACACTTTTTTATATGAGTTCCTAACCAAGTGGATTCGCCCCATGTTTTATTAAATAAAAAAGAGTCGTAAAAGAGTGAATGAAATTCATCAACTACATTTTTTTCTTTTTGCTTACTTATATATAAGCGACGATAAATTAAGCTACGGAGGCTAAGAATTTCTGCTTTAAGACCCATTAGATTTATTTAGTTTTAATTGCAAGTAATTGGAAGGCTTTTTCAGGCTTATTTTTTACAAATAGTGTTGTGATATCAGAAAGGAAACTCCAGAAAAATGCAGGCTTTCTTTTAACCTTGGCGAATTCACCGCGCATAGACTTTATTCCATTTACACCATAAACCTTGTAGCCTCTGCTGGTGAATTCCTCTGGAGTCCACCCGGATAAATGCACCTGCCATGGATTATTTTCTCTATCGCCCTGTTCAAGAAATCCATTTGGAGTGTAAATAAATATCTTTTTAATGGCAACAGCATCCAATTGATCAAGTAATTTATTCCCATCTTCCTTAGTCAGATGCTCAATGAGGTCTAATGCTGCAGCGGCATCAAAGCTTTTTTCTCCAAATTGTTTCTGAATATCTAATACATCTATTTTCAGATATTCATTGTGGATACCTTTCTCGCGACTTCTATCTATGCTTGGCTGAAATGCATCTACTCCGACACAATGCAAATTTTTGTTAAATGTTTGCACGGGAGAATTTGACCCACAACCTACATCTAATAATGACTTACAATTTTTCACTTCTCTTTCGAGCAATACATCGTATTTAGAAAAAAAAGATTTATAGGTGTATCTATAAGATTTTCTGAGTAATCGGGTAATCAACCACATAGTTATTTCAAATATATTTCATTAGAAAAATCGCCTGTTAAACCAGATTTAACAGCTCGTTGGAAACTTTTAAATTGTTTCATTCTAAGAGTAAAGATAGCAATAAGGAGTAAAAAAACTGTATATGCCATTCGGTTCAGTTGAAATTTAAAAGTAGATTTTACAAAATTTTGATTTTGGAAATAGATAAAATTTCTAACTGCCATGTAAACCAAGGCGTTCTTAGGGAATAAAAATTGGGGCTTTACAATAGATCTGGACGAATTATATTGCCAACTTTCTGTTAGATCATGAATTTGGGCATTTGGAACTAAATATATTGAACCTCCCTGCTTTGTTAACCTGAATGTAAATTCAAAATCATCTGCATAAACAAAAAAACGCTCATCCGGCAACCCAATTCGTTCTATTAAATTCTTATGGAATAGCAACCCACCATATGGAGCGCATGGAATAGAAATTAACTCACCTTCAACAATAGCCTTTCGAATTGATTTTTTTCCAAATAACTTGTTCCATGCTTTGATTAGACTAAATCCTAAAAACTCATTTGGCATTGGAAAATAATGCTTCGGATCAGCGCCATTCGCTATTTGTTGTAAATAATTGCGGTCCTTGCGAAGTGCCATAACAGCATAATCAACACTACTTAAATGGGTTCCTATTTGTTCCCAAGATTTCTCAAGTTCCGATATGCAATTCTCCGATATCAAATTATCATCATCCAGTAAAAGTATCATATCACAATCACTCTTTTCTATTGCCCTTTTTATGCCCTCCCCAAACCCCCATGCTGAGCCTTTATTTGTGTCAGAATGAATGAATTCAAAAGAGTGGAATGCTTGATATGGAACTGAATTAAACTGTGAAATATCACTACCATTGTTAACAAGTACAATCGACAAACTGGGTTGCACTTTCAACATTTGATTCAACGCTTTAGTCAATACCATCCATCTATTGTTATAGGTAAGTATAATAACATGAACAGAGCTTGTTAGTGAGGGTTGCGACATCCCCTCAAAAATAAGCATATTGCTCGATTGGTTTGTCTCAAATTTCAACAAAAATTGCTACTTTTATGAAAAAATAACTATGAAAAAAATTCTGCTCCCCATTTTGGCAATTGCGTTTCATGGCAATGTATTTAGTCAATTTATTAAAGAATATTACAGTCCAACAGGCCAAGATCTTACTTTTAACGCCATTATGCCGTATGAGCAAAACCTAATTGTTGCCGGCAACGATGGCAAAAACATCCTATTTTGCGAAATCGACAATAACGGTGAGCTAATTAACAGTTCAACAATTGTTGTAGGGGATGGAACTGTATTACCTGTTATTATGTCAATTTTAGTAGATTCAGATGACAAAATTGTTGCCGTCGGATATATGGAAAATACAGCAACAACAGCTACAGGATTTGTCTTAAAATATGATTTTGAAACCTCCACTGTTTTATGGTTAATTAATTATGAAAATGAAGGTAGTTATTTACATCAAATTATAGAACCGATACCGGGAGATGATTATGTTATCGCAGGACAAGATTTTATTTCGGGTAATGGACAAGAGGGATTATTATTCTCATCTAATAGAACAACCGGTGAAATAAATACTATATATAATATTAATCAGGGGTCAAACTCTGAAACATTCTATTCTGTAGCCTACAAGGATGGTATTTATTACCTTTCTTCACGACTAACCATCAACGAATCTACCAGTAAAATGCGTGCTTGTAAAGTAGAAATTACTGAGGATGGGGAACTCATCTCGAATGAGACCTACTTGAGTGACCCGGTTTCAGAAACCGCCAGATTATATGCATTCAATATAGAAATTACCGGAAGCAACATTTTCATGACTATTTATGGTGATAATACCGGCACAGCAAGTAATAAAGACCTTTTCTTAATGAAAAGTGAAGTTGGTGGAGATATCAATTGGATTAAACAATATAACCTTACAAATTATACCGAAGACGGGTCATGGAACTCAATTAAATCCAATGATGGTAATGCCTATTTATTTGGCAGTTTGAAAGATGGCAGTTTGGATGGAAAAGGAAGTGTATTTATTATTAAGATTGACGATAATGGTGAAGCAATATGGTCAAATTCTTATGATTTAGAAACCAATTATGCCTACAACCACCCGGATGCTATGATGGTTGACGCAACCAATATTTTTGTAGTCGGCAGCAGTTTTGATGATGGGGAAGGAATATATAACGGACGAATTATGGTTTTATCAAAATCAACCGGTGAACTACCAACAGGCTGTTCAAGCATTGAACCGGTTAATGTTACAGAAAATTCAACAACAATATATAATTTCACATCAACTGATGTTGTCAATTCAATAGCATCAATAGAATTAACCACTTCTACAGATGGCTCTCCTGAATATGATGCCTCATTTGCATGCGGAACAGTTGGCATTAATACAAGCACTTCAAATACCAATTTTAAGCTTTTCCCTAACCCTGCTAATAACCTTGTGAATGTTGATGCATCGTTTCAATTCGACCTGCAAACGGTTGTCAGAATTACAGATGCTCAGGGTAGAATACTACTTAGCACCAATGCTAAAAATGCTGTTGGTTTAAATTCACTAAACATTGATTTAAGTAAATTAAACTTGCTATCGGGCATATATTTAATAAGCATTAACCATGAGGATAATGTTTACAATACTCCACTAATTATTGAATAATTAATTTATCCGAAATAAAAAAGGTCCGTTAAGTTTAAACTTAACGGACCTTTTTTATTTTATGTTCGCAGCTTTACTGCTTAATAATTTTCACTGAAATTTTCTCTCCTGTAATACCGCTTGTGAACGCGATTAGATATATACCACTTGAGTATTGCGTCAAATCTAAATTAAAAGTAATTTCATCGGAAACAAATTGCTGAATTATTTTACCGGAAATATCCATTAATGCGATGGTTGATTTATCCTGTCCCACATATGGATTTTGCAAGGATACCACACCATTTGTTGGATTTGGATATACCGTAACAACTTGCTCCATTAATTCCGATTTAAATTCCAAATTATCTTCAACCAATAAATCATTATTTGTTGATTCCATGCCTAACCCATTAGCAGCGCATGTTGTTACTGAGTTAAATGTGTGCTTACTCTTTGTTGGCAACGATGATGTATATGTAACCGCTGCCGACACTTGACTTAAGGTTTGAAAAGCATCATAATTATCTAACAAACTTGTTACAGTGCAAATGATATCAGTACCACATTCTCCCACCTCTCCTGAAGCCAATGAAGCCTTCATGAATACACCTTTCATAGTGCCATCTAACTGACGCTTTTCACCAACTTGAAATATATTATCACCCACTATTGTCATAGAACTAGCGTTGTACAACCCGGTAGTTGGCGTTCTTGTGCTAAAAGGATAGGATTTAGCCCATACTACATTACCTGATTGATTAAGATTAAACAAGAAGACATCCGAAAATTTACTTCCATTGTGCAATGAACCATAAACAATATAACCATCACCATGCTTCTTAATCGACGAAAATAATCCATCATTCGTCACGCCTGTAATATCATACTTATTTGTCAACAAAGCATTCCCCGCCATATCTGTTTTAACAAGCCAGAAATATCGTATTGAATTCGTGCCTGTATCGTCACCGGCTCCAACTATAATTAATGTGTCACCATCTTGCATCAAATCTTCAGAATAATATCTGCCGGTTGTTGCTGTGCTTTCAACGTATGACCTCGTCCAATTTACAGTGCCATCAGTATTTAAGTTCGACATGCAAATTCTGAATTTTGATGAACCTGACAATAATTCATATCTTCCGGTTGTATAAATGGTTGAAGATGTTTCATCGTATACCAACGCTTCAATACTCTCATTTACATTTTTATTTAAGCTGCTAATTGTTGTCATTGCCCCGGTATTTCTATTTGCAATAATCGATATGTCATCTGTCTGATTACCCCCACCAGAGTCTGTTTCTTGACCACCAATTACATAATCACCACCATCAGCCATTTCTGAAATATCCCAAAAGAAACTATTTACTGTTGCTTTTTGATACCACATTAAATTTTTACTGAATGGATTAAATTTCAAAGCGAATGCCTTGCCAATTTCACCATTAATGGATGTGCCTGCAATTACTAAATGCCCATTACTATCCTCTATCATTTGATTAATTGTGATACTGGTGTCAGCAACATTCACTTTTCTTGCCCAAATGGGATTACCTACCTGATTAAATTCACCTATAAAAACATACGTACCGTAATTTCCGGCCACATAAAGATTACTTGTAGGCGTTTCGTCAACAGGAATAATAGCTGCGAAACGCACATTTTGTCCCGGCAATTTAGAATACTCTTTAATAAACTGCGCATAATTGTGTTGCATCAATCCTATGGTAAGGAGTGCAAGTATTGATAAACGGTTTTTCATATATAATTATTTAATTTATTTGAACAATAACTGTTGACCTATTTATATCATCCGGGCTTTCAACAATAACGATATAGGTGCCATTTTGCAAAACAGATATATTTAGGGATGACATGAATCCGTCAATATTCAAAGATAATACAATTTGCCCAAACAAGTCGTCTACCTTTAATGTGCCCGTAAAACTTTCAATGGCAACAATCAGTTCCACGTATAATTGCGCCGATGGAGGATTTGACAAAGCGATTAGCTGAAATGGCTCATTTATTAAGTCCCCTTGACCACTTTCACGCCCTGTATTAGGTTCACAATAAATGCCGGAAACAAAAGATTGATTTTTTACAGCCGGATTTGGAGTATTAAAACTTGGCGACAATGTGGCAATTGTTAAACCATAATCAGCTTGGTGAGGATCAACATATAAGATTTTTGTTAAATTGATGTTTTCATGACTACTGAATAGTTAAAGATTGCGGGAGATGGCTTTAATAACCTTCCAAAAGAAATAAAAATGTAATGCTAACGAAAATTTACAAACGACAATTTTTGATTCACATATAACCATTGGCCTTTGAGGAGAATATTAATAAGCCAATTTAAAAAGGTAATTCTCTAAAAAAAGTGTCTTTTTGGGGTAAAACCCAGTTTCAACTTGCACCCTATTGTTTGCCTTTCTTCAATAACGATGGCAATTGTTTTAATTCCTTCCTATATACACCAAGAATTAACAACCCTGCAAGCAACAGTTGAGTTATCCCAAATTCCACCTCCGACAAAACATTAAGCTGTTGTAAACCAATTAAAGCTATAGTATACAATAATGGGGTTACAACTATTTTATATATATTAAAACTAAACTTATAAATTTTACGCGCTTCCAACCACAACAAAACAACTTGTATCGGCCTTACCAAAAAGAAACTCCAAACTGCGCCTAATATGCCGAAGTAATGAACCATAACAATGCCTGAAACAATTTGGACAATAGCTGAAATTAACAGCACTTTTGGCAATACACTTGTTTGCTTAAAATAAAAAAGCGGATTTATAAACATGATATAAAGGCCTTTAAAAACAGCTGCAACACACAAAATAGTTAAATACTGAATGCTTTCATAATACTGTTCATTGCTTACAAACAGGCGAATAATTATTGGCAATAAAAATATATTTAATGCAATAATAAAGATATTCATAGCACTAAAAACATGATAATATCTATTCTCCTCTGCAGAACTTTCTGCAAAGCCGGATTTTTTCCATAACTGATAAATTCGAGGATTAATTGCCCCGGTAATACCTAAACCGGCGTATTCAATTACCAGTGTACATTTTAATGCAAAATCGTAAACACCAACATCGGCGGCAGTTGCAAACCCATTTAAAATATAATTATTGATATACCCTAAAACCCATGTTAGCAAACTAAACAGCACAATTGGCGTCGCATACTTTCTAATTTCAGGTAACAGCTTAAAGTTAAAAGATATGCCGAATTCTTTCCACCCATAAATAAAAGTTAACACGAAAATTAATATACCGGAAATTAATCTTCCCCACATTGGGCCAATGAGTGTGAATGCATATTCATAAACTAATAACGTTGATATAACAACTGTTACTACAAAGTTGAATAAGCCAAACAAAAAATATTTTACAGGTTTGTCTGAAAAAATTTGAATGTTAACATACGTGCGAAACCAAGCATTAAAGAATGCTGTTAACACGCTCATAAATCCATAGGGGAAAAAAGATATCGTCCCTTCTGCAAAAATTAGTTTAAATAAAAAATAACCTACTACTGAAAACAACAAAGTAAGCACGCCACCCAAACTCAATAACATTCCGAAAACGGATGCAAGAAATTGCTTTAGCTTAGATTTATTTTCTTGATGATCATAATAATGAACCGATAAGTATGAATCGCTAGCATAGTTCATTAATATTTGAACTAACAAGGCAAATGAAATATAGATGGCTAACAAACCATAATCTGCGGTATTCAGATTTTGCGTATAGGGTATAAGCAATACCACGCTCGACAGCAAAGGAAGAGCTCCGCCTGCAGTGATAAAAAATGCTGATTTTACAATTCGCTTCAAATTGGGACTTGTGGCAACAAAAATAGGTATTAGCAGCCGAACTTGCTTGTTGAAGTATTGCTTAAAATACAATTTCTGTAGCGCAGGCCCGTTCAATTAACAACTAAACTTAAATGATTAAAAGTTTGGCTCCAAGCTAAGCTTCGATTGACTTAATTTTGCAATTCAATAAACAACAATATGAAACATTTCCTATATGTAGCCATGCTATCAGCATTATTTAGTTCATGCAGTAACTTAGGCGACCGCATAGATTTTGAAGGTGATGAGGTTTATTATAAGTCGCCCGTAACTGAAACAGAAGCTGCCGCTATCGGGCAATTCTTAAAGGATTACCAATACTTTACCGGCAGTGGATTTACTGTTCAAGTTGTTAAAAACGATCAACTTACGGTTAATTTCGCAACGGTTGAAGGGATTGAGAACGATGAAGAAGTAATTGTAGGTTACTATTTTCTGCTTGTTGATATGAGCAATGCCGTTATGGCCGGCAAACCTTTGGACATTGCACTTTGTGACGACAAGCTTCAAGTAAAGAAAGTGCTAACCTTTGCAGATGCAAAAGCATTTCTTGACAAAGCTGTGTTATCCGAATAATTTGCGTTGTAAGCAAGTCAGCACTTCGCTATTGCTTGCATTTATGCAATGCCATAGCCAACAAATTATATAACTTCCAATTTAATAAAATCTGTTTCCGAACAAAACGCAAAACTGCCCCTAATCCCCTTTCCTTCCAAAGCTAACCGACAACCAGCACACAAAGGGATGTCGAGGCAGTTTGTATTCCGGGGATATTACTTTTTCGGGCTAACGATGACCAATTCGCTTACCTGAATTTCGGTAATATACCTTTTCACATCATTCTTGTCGGTGTAGTTTCGGTTAATCAATTTACCTTCCACTACAACTTCAATTCCTTTTGTAAGGTACTTCTCAGCAAATTCTGCAGTTTTTCCCCAGGCAATTAAATTATGCCATTGGGTTTCTTTAATTTTTTCTCCTTTTGCATTTTTGTAGCTTTCATCTGTGGCAAGATTAAACTTTGCAAACTTTCCATATCCGACACCGGATTTAACTTCTGGATCCGCACCGAGGCGACCAATTAATTGCACCTTGTTTCTAAGGTTGTTCATACGTTAATTTTTTAAGGGTTAAACAATCAGCATTTTTTTATGCTTTGTCGTTAATATTTATCAGCGACGAAACAAAGATGTAAAGGCTAAACAATATCACAAAATTTTAAGCGCTTAAATTCGAATATAAGCGCTTATTTCCTATTTTAAAAAAACTGTATATATTTGCTCTATGTTTTATATCCTAAACCTTAAAAACTTTAAAAACTTGTTTATCTATGGAAAACAAACATTGCAGAGAATGCGGCAAACCTGTGTTTGGCCGCATCGACAAGAAGTATTGCAGTGACATTTGTCGTCACTCGCATAACAACCGCGAACGTATTGCAAGCGGCACTTATGTAAATACTATTAACGCCATTTTGCGCAAAAACAGAAACATTCTTTCGGATTTTAATCCGGAAACACACTCGAAGGTTTCTAAAACCAAATTGGATGCAAAGGGTTTTAATTTTAATTACATTACATCTGTTGACACCAACATGAAAGAAGTGTGCTATTATTGCTACGAGTATGGTTACAAAGTGGCGGAAGCCGACTGCATTTATATCATTAAAAAAGAAGATTAACAATTTTAATGCAGTTACATAATTAATTCATCATTGCGAATTGCAGCATAATACTGCATTTTCGCAATGATGAATTTTTAATTTGCTTACACCAAAATGGCAATCAATAAATTTTAATATTTATTATGGAATCTTATTTTATACAAACCGAACGTTTATCATTTCGTGAGTTCAAGGAATCTGATATTTCATTTATTTTTGAATTAGATAGCGATGAAAAGGTTATGGAATTTATAAGACCTCCAACAAAAACGATTGAAGAGGCTACTGCTACCTATCATAAAATAATAACAACCAGAAAAAAAGATTTGCGCTTTGGCAATTGGATTGCAGTTACAAAAGATACCAACGAAGCGATTGGATGGTTTTGTTTAAAAGATTTAGATAACACTGCAGAAATAGAAGTGGGCTATCGATTAAAATATCGTTTTTGGGGTAAAGGCTATGCAACTGAAGGTGCGAAAGCATTAATCGAATATGGATTTAACAAATGCGGATTAACAACTATCGTAGGTGTAACTAGTCAAACAAATGTTAGGTCGCAACACGTGTTGGAAAAATGCGGATTACAATTTGTTAAGCATGCATTCATATATGAAACAAACGTGCGTTACTTTGCAATAAATAAATAGCATTAATTAATTTGATGTTGCAACAATTTTCTCCTTGCCGTCGGAGGCTACTTTTTTTGTGACAACTGTTTCCTTTTCACCGTCAATTACAACTTGATCTACATCAATTGTATAACTATTTTCAGGCGTTGTTTCGAAATCAAAATTTTCGTCTAATGCATATTCTGCAGCCGGTTCCTCTGCTACTTCATTTTCATCACTATTTGTTTCCTGCGCAACGGGTTCAGATTCAATTGTTGTTTCTTCCTTGTAATTTTTAAATGTATAATTATATTCTGACAACAACATTCCACCGTCAACATCACCCGGATCTAAAATAGTAACGGCTGCACTTAAGTGCTCAGGATAATCACCAATTCCCCAACCTGCACTTGTTGTTTCAATATAATAGTAGAATTTATTGCGATGTTGAAATGCCGTTCCGGATATTTCATATTTAAGTGCAATACCAACACCCATATGTTTATTTGGGGAAACTAAAACGCAATCGAAACCCAACTCTTTTAAAATGGCTTCCAACAATATAGCAGTATCTTCACAATCGCCCCCTTTTTCAACTAGTGTTTCAATTGGATATCGCGGATATTCATAAGTGCCATCGTTTTTATACTTCATTGTTTGAATGAAACTGATAACACATTCGGCAAGTTGCCAATCACTTAATTTATTTTCAGCAGCTATGCGTTTAAATTCTGCAGCGAATGTTGCAATAACTAGATATTTAGGGTTTTCATTTAAGTAAAATAAGAAATTATTATAAACCCTGTCCTGCCCTTTATAATAATTATATGTTGGCTGGTCATAATAATAAACCATTGTATATAATTTATTATCGTATGTCCAAGTGTAAATGGATTTAACTGTGGTAGCGTGTAAACGGAAGGAAGTAAACGCCAATAATGCTGTTAAGATTAATACACTTTTTTTACCGGTTAACCAACTCATAAAATTTAATTTTGCGTACTTACTTCACTCCATAACTTCAATTTTACAATAAACTTGCCACAAATTGTTTTTATTGTGTTGATGCTTGAAATGTTTTACACAATCCAAATATATCAAACCTTAACGAGCTATTCATCAGCACAATACACATTGCAGTGGAGAACTATGTCCATTATCATTATCAGGCATTTAAGCAGCCCAATTATCCCTATCTAAGCTGCGATACTGAATAGCTTCGGCCAGATGTTCAATTTTTATATCTTCGGA
>JANMLV010000298.1:0-2867 GCA_031372705.1 Bacteroidota bacterium
GCCGACCGAACTGTTCAATGTCAATCTGACCAATTTTGACGCAAAACGGTGAGCGAAGAGTATTTAACCACGAAAAGGAATTACACCATTTGATTGCGGCAATAAAACAATCGCAAAACCCGTTTTTACCCAAATTGCAGCCATTAATGCGTGTTGACAACCTTTTTTCAACTAATTTTCCGAATATAGCACAAAAATTGCTGTGTCATTGTCGGGAAACACCAAAATCAATACTAGCGCGCATTTATTTGGGTGGCAATGAAGTATTAATTTGTTTGGGACCTGAGGGTGATTTTACAAAAGAAGAAGTGCAAACTGCTGAATCCAATGGCTTTGAATCGGTTACACTCGGAAACGAAGTATTAAGAGCCGAAACAGCCGCTATAGCTGCAGTAGTTGCCATTAAAACCATTAACCAATTGCTATGAAACATAATCAGGTTTTAGTTTTCATTTTCGCGGCATTAATTGCTTTAACCGGTTTTTCACCGGCGCCACCAACCAATGCAATTGCATTATTAAAGTATAATGGCGGTGGCGATTGGTATGCAAATCCAACCTCCTTGCCCAACTTAGCTGCGTTTTGCAATAAAAATCTCGAATTAAATTTGAATCTCGACCCTCCTACTGTTGAAGTTGGCAGTCCCGATTTATACAATTATCCAATAGTACATATGACCGGACACGGTAATGTTGTTTTTTCGAATGTAGAAGCTCAAAATTTGCGCACTTACCTAATTGCGGGAGGTTTTTTGCATGTTGATGATAATTATGGCATGGACCCATATATCCGTCCTGCGCTCAAAAAAGTTTTCCCCGAACTCGAACTGATTGAATTGCCTTATTCACATGCCATATTCCACCAGAAATACGAGTTTAAGAATGGCTTACCGAAAATACATGAACACGATAATAAGCCACCGCAGGCATTTGGCTTGTTTTGGGAGGGCAGATTGATATGCTTATATACTTATGAGTGTGACCTTGGCGATGGTTGGGAAGATGCTGACGTGCATAAAGACCCCGAGGAAACCCGCCAAAAGGCACTGCAAATGGGCGCAAACATTGTTCAGTATGCCTTTATGCATAACTCAAGTAACTAATTAACTTACCAGCAAACAACCGTTTTGCAATAATTCCCTACTTTCGTAATTGGGGGGGATTAAAAAAATTGAAAATTGAAGTAAGGAAAATGGATTCCCATAAGCAAGAAGTAATGCAAATTTTGTTGGTTGAAGATAATCCGGGTGATATTCGACTAACGCAGGAAGCCCTTAAAGAAGGCACTATTGCAAATGAATTGCACGTTGTTAAAGATGGTGTTGAAGCTATTGATTACTTGAAACGAAAGGGGAAATACGCCTTACAACCAACACCTGACATCATCTTGCTAGACCTTAACCTGCCCAGAAAAGATGGACGTGAAGTTTTGGCTGAAATAAAAGCAGATGATAATCTCAAACTTATCCCTATAATTATTCTTACAACCTCTGATGCAGAATCTGATATTCAAAAAAGTTATAAATTACATGCCAATTGCTTCATAACAAAACCTGTTGACCTAGATCAATTTATTTATATCATCAGGCAAATTGAAACTTATTGGTTTACTGTTGTAAAATTACCCGTTAAGAAATTTTGAAACACAAGGAGTATGGATATTAAGAAGACAATAAATATTTTACTGATTGAAGACAATGCAGCCGATGCAAAACTAGTTGAGATATACCTCAACGAATCAACGATGTTATTGCCTAAAATTTCGAGGGTAAGTGAATTAAAGAAGGGTTTGTTATTACTGGAAGAAAGTGATTTTGATATTGTATTGTTAGATTTAACACTACCCGACAGTTCCGGATTTGACACTGTAAAAACAATACTAAATGAATTTCCGAGCCAAACTGTAATTGTAATGACCGGTTTGGAAGATGATACTGTAGCCATTAATTCGGTTAAGGCAGGTGCCCAAGATTTTATTGTTAAAGGTCAATTCGACAGTAATTTATTAGCTAGAACTATAACCTACGCCATTGAACGTCATCAATTGCAAATTAAGTTAGAAGATTATGCCAAGGCAATTAAATTAAACGAACAGCGCTTATTAGAGGCTCAAACAATGGCGCGCATGGGTAACTGGGAACTGGATGTTGTGAACAATCAAATGTATTGGAGTAATGAAGTGTATAAAATTCTCGGATATAAAGAAAATGCCATTGAACCAACCTTAAACGATTACTTAAAATTTATTGCCCCTGCCGATAGTGAACAGGTTCGCGCTGCCATAAAACGAACTATGGAAAAAGGTCAACCTTACCACGTTGAATATACAGTTGTATTACCCGGCAACATTACTAAAACAATTGCCAACAGAGGATTAATTCAAAAAAGCAAAAAAAATGGCGGATTGTGTTTAGCAGGAACAATTCAAGATATTACCAACTTATCAGGTAAACAAGATTCAACGCAATTAGATGTTACTGCACTCGAAACCACTCTCGATAAAATTGCTGCGCATGTTAACGGATTATCAGAAAATGCTGAACTTAAAAAGCTGGTTGCTGCTGCCACAAGCATAATTAAATCAGGAAAATAATCACCAATTAAGTTTGTGTAGGAACATTTTCACCTGTTTGAATGTTAAAATCGCATGGGCAAATTCTTTCTATTTTTAATTATAAATTTTGGTGCCCTGGCAATTGGCAGTTTGTTGATGGGCAATCCATCTACAAACGAGTGGTATAACAGTCAAAATCAAGCGCCATGGACACCACCGGGCTGGGTATTTGGTGCAGCTTGGTTTAGCATTATGTTCTGTTTTGCTATTTACATGTTTAAAATTTCACGCTTAAACAATACAACCACTAAAAA
>JANMLV010000037.1:0-4295 GCA_031372705.1 Bacteroidota bacterium
GCGAACGACCATTTTCGTGAATTAATCTGCATTCCATCATATTGATACCAGCATCTTTCGCCATTAAATAATAAGCCATTTCCACTTTCCCATAACCTGTTGCCGCACCAAATTGTGCATCGCTAACACCATCAAATTTCAATATCCAATGCGAAAAACCTTTAGGTGCTTTTACTTGTCCGCTCCTCACCTCTCCTGTTTTCGGATTAAATACAATAATGGCCTTCGCCCTGGCGCCACCTGCAGAAGTTCCAATTTTGAGAATATCTGTCAACCCCGACACCTCATCATGCGATAAATTCACATTAAAATTTAATCGATGTTG
This sequence comes from Bacteroidota bacterium, assembly GCA_031372705.1. Taxonomy (GTDB): domain Bacteria; phylum Bacteroidota; class Bacteroidia; order Chitinophagales; family BACL12; genus UBA7236. The sequence goes on from JANMLV010000037.1 coordinate 326, forward strand.
CAAGATGGCATTGGCAACTTCCACCAAGTTTTCTAACTCAAGCTTTGATGCTTTATCATCTTCATCGCGAATAGCAGGTTCTACTTCTAAAGCTCCTATACCGCGTTTACCAATAAAACAGAGCGTTTCAATTGGCGTAAGACTATCAGAAGCCCTACCTTGAGCCGTTAACCATGTATTGATAATTGCATTGCCATATTTATCGGGCATCATATCGGCCAACAAGCCCGGCAAGCCCTTAAAAGTGGAATCCGCACCCTTGTTCTGTAAAAATTGAAACAGCCGTCCCTGCGCATTTGCAGTGGGCATGGTTAGTGGCGCCGGATTGAGACCGCTGCGCAAAAAATCGGGGTCATATTCAAAAACACCAACTCCCGCTGTTTCATCCCAGGCAACTGCCCCCAGTCGTTCGCCCCAGAGTTTTACTATTGCCGTTAATGCCATTACCAATCAGATTTAGGTTGTTTGCCAATGGGTTTAGCTTTTGCTGCTCGTTTGCGCAACTTTTGCTCCTGCTCGGCGAGCAACAAAGGACTAATTTGCGGCTTTGCATCAAACACAGCAAGCAATTGCAGCAAATCAAGCGCACGCAACAACTGAATGAGCGTGAGCAAACTTACCGACTTTTTACCCGCTTCAAACAAAGCCAACGTGCTGCGATTAATACCCGCTTCGAGCGCTAACTCTTGCTGCGACTTGTTTTGACTGAGCCTCGAATGCTTAACAAACTGACCAATGTTATTAGCAATGGAAGTATCAGGTAAATATGACCATGTTATGTTGTTATAATCCATCATTGTGTTATTTAAATACCATTAACGTTGTAAAAATACAACATATTTAGTTAAAAAACAATAAATGTAAATAATGTTGTTAAATAGCATCGTTATGGTGATAATTTGAGTTTAATGTTGCTAATTTGCAGCAAAATGAGTGATGAGTTGTTCGCTGCGCGAACATGAGGGATGAGTGGTGAGTCGAAGACTGGTAGGTTTTACAAACAACTTCCAATTTTAGAAGCAAGGAAATGAGTTTGACTTAGTTTCACTTCAGCACAAACCCACTCATTGCTCATCCCTCATTCCTCATCATGCGAATTGACTATCTTTGCGCCCGAATTCAGTTAGAAATGAGTGTACAATCAGAGATAGGAATACGAAGAACATTTGCCATTATCAGTCACCCCGATGCCGGAAAAACAACCCTTACCGAAAAATTCCTGCTTTATGGAGGAGCTATTCAGGTAGCAGGAGCCGTTAAAAGCAATAAAATAAAGAAATCTGCCACCAGCGACTTCATGGAAATTGAACGTCAGCGTGGAATCTCCGTTGCTACGTCGGTGATGTCGTTCGAATATGAAGGCATTAAAGTGAATTTGCTGGATACTCCCGGTCACAAAGACTTTGCTGAAGATACTTATCGTACGTTAACAGCTGTCGACAGTGTTATTTTAGTTATAGATTGCGTGAAAGGTGTCGAGGAACAAACAATGCGATTGATGGAAGTTTGTCGCATGCGCAAAACACCGGTTATCATTTTCATCAACAAAATGGACCGCGATGGAAAAGACCCGTTTGACTTGTTGGATGAATTGGAAGAGAAATTAAAAATTCGCGTACGACCACTCAGTTGGCCGATAAATATGGGAACACATTTTAAAGGTGTTTATTCCCTTTATTATAAAAAACTCAATTTATTTAGACCCGGTTCACAACGTGTTGAAGATGATGTGCTAATAATTGAAGATTTAAAAGACAATTTACTCGATAAACAAGTTGGTGAACGCGATGCAAAACAATTGCGCGAAGATGTGGAATTAATTGAAGGTGTTTATCATGAGTTCGACCGCAAACCTTATCTCGATGCTGATATTGCACCGGTATTTTTTGGTTCTGCCATTAATAACTTCGGAGTTCAAGAATTATTAGAAACATTTATCAAAATTTCACCGGTTCCGCAAGGTCGCGAAACAGATAAAAGATATGTTGAAGCAGCGGAAGAAAAGTTCAGCGGATTTGTATTTAAAATACATGCTAATATAGACCCGCGTCACCGCGATAGAATTGCATTTTTACGCGTTTGTTCAGGGCATTTTGAGCGCAATAGTTTTTATCATCATGTTCGGTTAGATAAGAATTTGCGATTTAATAACCCTTATGCATTTATGGCATCAAGCAAAGATGTAATTGATGAGGCATTTCCGGGTGATGTAATAGGATTATACGATACAGGCAACTTTAAAATTGGCGATACCTTAACCGAAGGTGAAGACATGATGTTTAGAGGTATTCCGAGTTTCTCTCCCGAAATATTTAAGGAGTTGGTAAATATGGATCCGATGAAAACTAAGCAATTGGAAAAAGGTATTCAGCAATTAACTGATGAGGGTGTAGCACAATTATTTATTCATAATAACGGGCATAAAAAAGTGGTTGGTGCTGTTGGTGAATTGCAGTTTGAAGTAATTCAATATCGATTGGAGAATGAATATGGTGCGAAATGTAGATTCCATCAAATTCAAATGAATAAAGCTTGTTGGCTTACTACTACAGATAAGAAGCAAATGGATGAGTTTATTCGATTAAAATTGGATTATATTTATTACGATAAAGACCAAAATCCGGTTTATATGGCGGAAACGGGTTGGGCTTTAAATGTTGCGATAGAGAATCATTCGAAAATTACGTTTCATACTACGAGTGAATTTAAGACGGCTACTTTGGTGTGAGGGAGGGTTGCCGGGGAAAGTTAAGGTTGCCGGGAAGACGGGGAGGAAGGAAGTTGCGGGAGGAATAATTGTAGGATGTGAATTGTAAAATTTATGGCAGGAATTTAAAAGGCAATTAAGCTGAGGGGGACGAAGTTATGCGAAGGGATGTTCTTTTAAATTTAACTCAATTTCACTTTTTAATTATTATAAAAAGGTAATTTTATACTGTCATGCGCAAGTATGTGTTGATATTATTGTTACTCCTAGTCGGTGAAATAGCTGAGGCTCAGCAGTTGACCAGGGTTTATTTAATTCCGGGGCAGGGTTCTGATTATCGTATTTATAACAACATACAATTTGATGAACAATTCGATACTATACATATTCATTATATCACTCCCCTGCCGTTAGAATCGATGACTGCTTATGCAAAACGCTTGAGTGTTCAAATTGATACTACTACGCCATTTTATATTATCGGTGTTTCGTTAGGTGGAATGATTGCTTGTGAATTAACAGACATAATAAAACCGGAAAAAGTAATTATTATTTCAAGTGCAGACAACGCAACAGAAATTCCTGAATTGTATCATTTCTTTTCTAATTATCCATTACATGCGATAATCCCATCTAGTGTATTTAAATATTCCACTTTTATTATGCAGCCACTTTATGAGCCCGATCGCAAGCTCGAACGGTCAATATGTAATGCAATGATTTGGGATAAAGATGGCATTTTTATTAAACGCGCAACCGCGATGATAGTTGGATGGAATCGCACAGCCGAAGCAAATCAAGGTAAAAATATTATTCAAATTCATGGTGATTTAGACCATACCATTCCAATAGGAAATGTAAAAGCGGATTATGTGATTGAAGGTGGTTCACATATGATGACGCTTACTAAAGGAAATGAGGTAACAGCAATAATTAATACGACGCTTTTAAAATAGCTGTGTATCAATCTAAATTCGGCTTTTTGCGCAGTGATTTTTTCTCGCCTATTATTTTTTTATTGGTAATTCGTTTAGCTATTACTGCTTTTGGCACTTTTGTTTTAATGCGTTTCTTAACCGGTTTTAATGCTGTTTCCAGCATTTCATATAACTTCTGAATAGTTATTTGTTTATTCTGATTTTGCGAACGTGTTTCGTCGCAGGTTACGCGCAACTCCCCTGCTGCACTCAGTTGATGCGCAAGTTTTTCGATAAGTATTTTTTTCTGATCCTCGGATAATAAATTTGAATCGGCAATAGTAAA
>JANMLV010000071.1:0-1676 GCA_031372705.1 Bacteroidota bacterium
CACTACCTAAAAAGTGTATTAAAATAAAAAACGCCGCATCTTTTCAATGCAGCGTTCTATTTATTTCAAATAAATTTTATTTGTCCAAAACAAACTCTTTAGTAATTATTTTACTATCCGTTTTAATTACCACCATGTAAATTCCGGATGCTTGATTTTCCATGCTAACGTGCAGTGTTTCATCTTGAACGCGTTGTAAACTTTCGGTATAAATAATTTTACCGGTTATATCCATAATTACTGCATCGGCATCGCTTAATTGTGCTAAATCGAGGTCAATAAAGATTTCGGTTGATGCAGGATTTGGATAAAGGTTAACGGCATCATCGGGCTTAACAAATGTTTCAACCGGAGTATAATTGCCAACAGTAAATTGAAGGTATATCAACCCACCAAAATCGGCATTAAAATTTTTGATATAAGAGCCATCCATTTCTTTAGTGCGGAACCAACCGGAACCGTCTGAATTTGCCCACCAGCTTAAACCATCTTCGCCGTAATCCCATAAATACAGTTCATAACATCCGTCAACGAGATTAACGGTGTCTTTGTAAGTTGTATTATCTGCAAAAGTGGTGCGTTCTAAAATTACATCACCATTTTCGTTATATAAAAATAAATCGTTTTCGTGTGAAGCTGTGTTTGTTTTTGTTTCAATAATAAATTCTGCAGGATAAATTGGCGGAATGGCTAATGGTGTAGTAATGCTATTATTATTTGCATATTGATCAGCGCCGCCATTTGGATTGCTGATGGTTGCAATAAATTCTGTTCCTGTATTTGTCCATCCGAAATTCGGCAAGGTAACTTCTTCACTTTCCATGAATGCCAAATTACCTGTCCATGTGTATGTTTCCATCACAAAATCTTTAATACCGAAAGTAATATCTAACGAAGTTAAATTAGTAGAACCTGTATTCGTTATTCTTATTATCGGATTATTGCAAATTGGATTTTTACGTTGTTGCATATCATCATCACTCGGTGCAATTATAGCATCCAAACGAGCATCTAAAGTGAAATTAGGCGGACCATAAGTTATTAATTGAACCGAGGTTACATACGTTGGCACGCTGCCCGCACCATTCCACGTATAATCTTCTGCTGAATAATCGAATGTATAAGTTTGGCCCGGAACTACTTCAGGTGTTAATTCATAATCGTAAGTCCAAACTTCAGCACCGGGGCACCAGTTTGCGCGATCGTAAACCCAGGTACCTCCTTGCGGATAAACTGGATTAACGTCACAATTATCTCTCCACACTTCTTTACTCCAAACATTCGCTCCATTTACTTTAAAATAATGTTCACGTGCACAAAATTCCGAGCAATTTGATGTGCCACCGAAACCGTGACCGGTTGCACGAATTTTTACACGTGTATTAATTGCATCATTTGGTATTATAAACGATTGAGCAGGTGTTAAATCATCGAATGAAGGTGTTAAACCGTAGCCATAAAACCCATACCATAAATTAGTAACAGATAATGGATTACGTGGAGGTGTTCCTTCAATGAACCACAATTCCAAATCCAATAATTCTTGCCAGTTGCCTGCATTTAAGTGTACTGAATCATGCAATAAAGGACGATAATCGCTTAAGTCGAAAGTCCATGTAAAACCATCGCCTAAATCTAAACCTATACCATAGGGAGTAATATATCGAGCCAGTTCA
>JANMLV010000078.1:0-29188 GCA_031372705.1 Bacteroidota bacterium
ATTTTACGCTCAGTTTTACTCATTCCGATTTTAGCATATTGCCCTCCATTAACGTTAGTAATAGCAGCCATAACACCGGAAGTTGGATTCAAACTGAAAATTTCGGTAGCGTGATTCATATCTGTGCGTGTTACCACCAACATACCGTCGGCTTCGCCAACCACACCGGTAATATCGAAATCGCCGGAGCTGATTTGTCGCACAGGATTGGGTTTGCGGCCACCATTATCAACTTTCGTAAAAACTGTTTCAACGTTAAGTTCAAACAACTGAACTGTTCCGTTAATGGCAGAGGTAAAATAGATAAACTTGCCATTTTTGCTCCAAATAATAGATTCCGCATTTTCATCGTAAGCCGCTGTAGCATCAATTTTTTCGTTCGATTTGCGATCGAGAATAAATATGCGATTCTTATCAGCTTCAAACCCATCGCGCTCCATGCTCAACCAAGCTATTTTGCTGCCATCGGGCGATACATTTGGATTAGTATCGTAGCCATCCATCCCTTCGGTGATATCCGTTAGTTTGCCGGTTTCTATATTGTATACCAAAATATCGGTGTTGGTGCTAATTGCATAAGCTGTTCCTGTTTTTTGTTTTGTAACATAAATAATATGTTTACTGTCAGGATGCCAAATCATATCTTCAATTCCGCCAAAAGGCATTTGCGGACAATCGAACATTTGACCGGCCATGATGTCTTTTTCATTTGTAATTTTTCCATTATCCCAAGTTGCAACAAATACATGAATGTAGGCACCATCTTCCCATGTATCCCAATGGCGATAGTTTAAGCTATTGTAAATGCGCACATTACTTGTAGGCAAATCGCTATATTTTTCTGTTGCCAAAACATTTTCCATTTTCACATCTTTTGAAAATATAATGTTTTTACCATTTGGTGATATGCGAATGTTATTTAATCCACCTTCATAATTGGTTAATTGAACTTGATTGCTACCATCCCATTCTGCCTGCCAAATTTGACCTTTATAGAGATAACCCATTTTCCCGTTAGGCAAAGTAAAAACACCTGCTTCTCCCCCTTTGCTTGTAGTTAATTGAACCGGATTTTTAGCATTTATTGTCATGCTGTAAAGATTGCGCTCCGAAATACCGGTGGCTAAATCGTAATTAGAAACCCCATAAATAACAGATTTGCCATCAGGCGAAAGTGTTTCAGCTCCTACCCTTCCAAGGCTCCATAACATCTCCGGGCTCATAACGGTTTGTGCTTGCATACCTACAATACTGCAAACCGCAAATAAAAAGACAATCGTTTTTTTCATGTATACTATTTTACTGCGAAGATAGAATTATGGATTGAATAAACTGATGAATAGGGCGTTATAATCTGTTAAAAAGCAGGCAGTTGTGCCAATTTTGTCAACCTTTACACTGCTTTCATAATTGCATGCTTGCAAATAACGTATTTGGAAACGCACACAATTAAAGGTTTATTTGCAAATAAAAACGCGTAAATGGAATATATCGCACACCTAAAAAAGGATATTGTATTGTTACCGCATATTCAGTTGCATGGTTCATTTAATTTGAAGCATAAAAAGCATATTTACTTTTATTTGTGTAACTCAATTATGAGTCAACAATTATCCACTAAAGTGGCTGATGTTTTTCAACGCCGATTTCTTGAATTGTATGCCGGAAAAATTCCAACACCTGCACAAATTGCCAATACTCCGTTTGAAACATTGCGTTCAATTGGATTATCGAACGCAAAAGCTCAATATGTATTAAATGTAGCTGCATTTGAATTAACACATGGCATGGATGCCAAACAGTTAAAAAAAATGAGCAATGAAGATATTATTGCTTATCTCACACAAATAAAAGGGGTTGGCAAATGGACAGTTGAAATGTTACTCATGTTTGCGCTTTGTCGCGAAGATGTTTTTCCAATTGATGATTTAGGTATTCAAAATGCCATGATAAAAATGTATGGCATCAAGCATCGCGATAAGAAATTGATACGTAAAAAGATGATGAAAATTGCTGAACAGTGGTCACCATATCGAACCTATGCTTGTATGTATTTATGGAGGGCATTAGATAACCCGGTGAAGTAATGCTGCAGTAACTTTAATGTTGGTTGCCATTCACCTTTCGCAATGCAGTTGGTTGAAAACTAAATTGCTGACAAGCGGAGAAATATGATTTAAGTTATAGATGTGAAAAGTTCGACATAAAAAAAACCGCAGTTTGCACTGCGGTTTCACGTATTTTAAATTAAATTTATAATGTTACTTTTCCGGATGATTTATCGGGATTACATTTTGAAGGTGGGCATTCTTTAGTTGCCGGGCAATTGGCTTGCTCATTTGCAACTGCTGAGGTTGCTGCAGCCGAATTGCTATAAGGACAAGCAGCAGCCTTTTCAGGGGTGCAGTCAGATGGTTGACAATGTTCAGGTGTGGCAGTAGCAGTTGAAACTTGCTCAACAGGCACTTTTGATGAAGCTTCATCATTAGTATTAAAGCAATTTGTTGCAAATGCGGTAACAACAGCACCTGCGATCAAGATTAACGAACCAATAGCGATTTTCTTAAACATGGTAGTAAATTTTTAGAAAGTTACATCAAAACGCAATACAGCGTATATTTATTGTTGATTTTCTTCATTTTCATAAGATTTAGGCCATTATTAGAAAATTCAGCACGATTTATGGAGATTTGTGGCTATAATCGAAAATATGATGAAAAAATCAATGTTTATGTTAGTTGCAGGAATGCTATCATTTCCTGTAGTAAAGGCTCAGCAATTTGAAGCATCAACAGTTGATGGTGTTCAAAGTGTGGTTAGCACAACGACTGCTCCTGATGAATCTTTTAAATGGGTGGTAGATCAGTTCGCTGATTTAGGCGTTTTGCGTTATACCATTCCGGGATGGGAGAACCTTACACTAAACCAAAAGCTTTACGTTTATTATTTAACGGAAGCAGGTTATGCGGGACGAGATATTATTTGGGATCAGAACTATAGATACAATCTTGAAATTCGCCATGCATTAGAAGGTATAGTGAAAAGCTACAGCGGCGATAAAACAAATGATGATTGGAATAAATTTATGATTTACACCAAACGCGTTTGGTTCAGTAATGGTATTCACCATCATTATAGCATGGATAAAATTATGCCGGGATGTTCGCAGGCATACTTTGAATCACTTTTGAAAGCTACTAACATTTCATTGAATCCGGAGATTGTAAAAGCAATGTTTGATCCGATAATGGATAACAAGAAAGTAAGTTTAGACTCGAATTCTGATTTGCTTTTAAGCTCTGCAAGTAACTTTTATGCACCCGATGTTTCACAAAAAGAGGCTGAAGCATATTATTCAAAAATCACAGCTAATAAACCGCAAAAAGCAATTTCTTACGGTTTGAATTCGCAATTGGTAAAAACCTCAAACGGTTTACAGGAGCGTGTTTACAAAGTTGGCGGCTTATATAGCGATGCCATTGTTGAAATTGTAGGATGGTTAAAAAAAGCCGTTACAGTTGCCGAAAATGATGCTCAAGCATATGCATTGAAATTATTAATTGATTATTACCAAACAGGTGATTTATCTACATGGGATGCTTATAATATTGCTTGGGTTAAGGCAACACAAGGCGACATAGATTATATCAATTCATTCATAGAAGTTTATAACGACCCGTTAGGTTTTAGAGGTTCTTTTGAATCGATAGTTGAAATAAAAGATTTTGAAGCATCAGAACGCATGAGTAAAATGGCTGAACATGCACAATGGTTTGAAGATAATTCGCCATTAATGCCTGAACATAAAAAGAAATCTGTAGTAGGTATATCATACAAAGTAGTAAACGTTGCAGGCGAATCAGGCGATGCATCGCCATCGACACCAATTGGTGTTAACCTGCCAAATGCAGACTGGATTAGAGCAGATCATGGTTCTAAAAGTGTGAGCTTGGGCAATATCGTTTTTGCGTACGAAAATGCAGGAAGTTCAGGCATGCTGGATGAATTTTGTTATAGCGCAGCAGAAAAAGAACGCGCAATAAAATACGGTTCATTAGCAGGTAAAATGCACACAGCCATGCATGAAGTAATTGGTCACGCAAGTGGTGAATTAAATGAAGGAATTGGAACACCTAAAGAAACATTAAAAAATTATGCCAGCGCATTAGAAGAAGGACGTGCTGATTTAGTTGCACTTTATTATGTGATGGATCCACAATTAGTGGAATGGGGATTAATGCCATCGTTAGAAGTTGGAAAGGCCGAGTATGATGGATATATACGTGGTGGATTAATGACACAATTACGCAGAATAGAACCGGGCAAAACGATTGAAGAATCGCATATGCGCAATCGCCAAATGGTTGCTGCATGGGCATTTGAGCGCGGAAAAGCTAATAATGTAATTGAAAGGAAATTTGAAAATGGCAAAACCTATTTTGTGATTAATGATTATGAAGCATTGCGTAAAATATTCGGTGAATTATTAAGAGAAGTGCAACGCATAAAAAGTGAAGGTGATTATAAAGCAGGTATGGAATTAATCGAAAATTATGGCGTTCAAGTGGATGAAACTATTCACAAGGAAGTTTTAAGCAGAACAGCGAATATGAACATTCCGCCTTATTTTGGATTTGTAAATCCGGTTTTGAGCATTGTTAAAGATGCAGAAGGATCTATAACAGATGTTACTGTTTCTTATCCTGATAATTTTACAGAACAAATGCTGTATTACGGTGAAAAGTACGACTTTTTAGTTCCGGGAAAACAATAAGCATATTATACTACAAGAGCCTGTTACCTTAAAAAGTAAAATGTTTTTTTTTGCATAAAACTATTGCTTGCTCATTATATTACCTGAAGTTACACAGGTGTTGTAATTCCCTATTTTGGTGACTAAAGTCATATTAGCAACTATGAATGTTGATTAGTTTTGCCTTATAAATTTATACATTATGATATTTAAACGCAACGCATCAGACTTCATGACAACCAATGTAATTATGGCCAGCGAGGGTAACACATTTGATCAGGTGATGACCTTTTTTACTGAACATAAAATCCAACATTTACCTGTGGGTGAAGGCAATAAATTAATCGGTATAATCAGTATAAAAGACATGCTGAACTATGTGGCCGTGCAGTTTAGGTCAAACCCGGGAGCAACTGCATCGGATTTAAGTAACAATTTCAGTATCGCTAGTGTTATGACTGCAAATCCGATTACTGTAACCCCGGATTCTCCTCAACAAGAAGTGCTGGAAAAATTATCGACAGGTCGTTTTCAGGCGCTACCGGTGGTAAAAGAAGGGTATATACAGGGAATCATAACCAATAAGGATATTACCAGGTTGTATAATTATGATTTGAACCATTAAGTATCACAGGATATAAGCCTTTTTAGCACTAGGAACTACAATAAAAAAAGTGTTAAAAAATTGGGATAATTGCAAAAGGCATCTATATTTGTACTGTTTTTAAGGGATAAACAAGCAGCAAGCGACCCGAAAGGGTCAATTGCTGTTTTTCGTTTTAGGAGATTCTAGACTTCAATCTCCTCAGCAATCTCTACAGGCTTCGACATAAAGTATAGCCAAACTAATCCTAAAATTGCTGCTATTGAACTTGCAACTAACACTGCAAATTTTGAAGCTGCTATTACATCGTTATCTTGATATGCCAACATACTAATAAAAATACTCATTGTAAATCCTATACCTGCAAGCATGCCTGCACCAATAATATGCTTCCAATTTACACCTTCTGGTAATTTGGCAATATTAAATCTTACCGCTATTAAGGTAAATAGTAAAATTCCAACCGGTTTTCCTAAAACCAATCCTGCAATAATGCCTAATGAATGATTTTGACTTAGGTTGCCTATTACATTACTATTAATTATTATAGCAGTATTAGCTAATGCGAACAATGGTAATATGAAGAAGGCCACAGGAAAATGTAGTGCATGTTGTGTTTTATAACTGGGAGACGTTTTGCTGCCATCGCGAAACGGAATGGCAAATGCGAGTAATACACCTGTTAAAGTTGCATGAATGCCACTTTGTAGCATAAAGTACCACATTACGCCTCCTAAAATAACATATGGAAAAACTTTTTTTACATTAAATCTATTGAGTCCTAATAAAACGGCATATACTATTCCGGCATATATTAAGTAATCCCATTTTAATTCGCTTGTATAAAATATGGCGATTACAATTATTGCACCCAGGTCATCAATAATTGCAAGAGCGGCAAGAAATATTTTTAGCGAAAGTGGAACCCTTTTGCCGAGCAATGTTAGCATGCCTAATGCAAATGCAATATCTGTTGCCATAGGTATGCCAAATCCATCTTGATTAGCTTCCGATAAATTAAATATAAAATATATTGTTGCCGGAACGAGCATCCCTCCTAGCGCAGCTACAAATGGAAACATAGCTTTACCCGGTGATTTTAATTCGCCGACATATATTTCTCGTTCAATTTCAAGACCCACTAATAAGAAGAAAATTGCCATGAGTAAATCGTTGATCCAATGCGATAAACTCAATCCTGCTATTTGTGTATGCCAAAGATGTTCATAGTTTAATCCAACAACACTATTGGTTATTAATAACGAAACAATTGTGCAACCAATTAGAATAATGCCACCTGCACTTTCACTTTTAAAAAAATCGCTGAATAATTTGCTGATTTGCATATGCTAAAATACGAAATGAATGCTATAAACTAAAGTTAATTATTCTGATATTGAATAATTTCCAAAACAATTAACACATATTAGCTTTTATAGTCTGCAATATTGATAATATGATTGCAGTATTGGTATTCCCGTTCCATATTTGAACCTGTAATGATAATGCGATTATTGCGATTGGTGTTAACAAGATTCAAATACCATTCAACGCCTGCATTATCTAAATTCGTAGTAGGTTCGTCTAATATTACAATTGATGTATCTGAAAGTAAAGTAGTAATTAATTTCACCCGTTGTTTCATACCGGATGAAAATGATTTAAACGGTTTATGCTTATGTTTATTCAGTTCCGCAATTTCCATTAATTGTTGAATGGAATAATTGTTAATTGCCTTTTTGAATGAGAAGTGAAACCGCAATAATTCTTCAAATGTAAATTCTTCTATAAGGTCGATATAGGGTGCACAAAAACTTACGTGAGCAAAAATATCTTCAACTAGAATTGGTTTATCATTACCGTAATTAATTGTTCCGGCTGATGGTGTTAACTGACCGGAAATAATTTTTAAGAGTGTAGATTTACCGGAGCCATTTGGGCCGGTTAACGCATAAGCATTTCCTGATTCAAATGTATAATTAATATCACGAAATATCCATTCGTAATTAAATCTTTTGGATAAATTGGATAAGGTTATTTTCATTCGTTAATGTGACGGAAACCTTTCATAACACCTTCTTTCGAATTGCGGATAAAGGTTACAATCATATCGCGCTCAGCAGATGCGGGAACTTCTGCTTCAATGATGTATAATGCTTTAGTAACGTTATAACCTCTCACAAATAATAAGCGGTAAATATCTTGAATATGCTGAATAGATTCTGCCGAATATCCACGTCGGCGAAGCCCTACCGAATTTACACCAACATAGCTTAATGGTTCGCGACCGGCTTTTACAAAAGGAGGAACATCTTTACGCACTAATGAACCACCGGCTATGAAAGCATGAGCTCCAATTTTAATAAATTGTTGAACCGCAACCAAACCTTCTAAAATAGCCCAATCTCCCACTTCAATATGTCCGGCAAGATTTACTGAGTTAGCTAAAATAACATTGTTGCCAATTACGCAATCGTGTGCAACATGCGAGTAAGCCATGAGCAAACAATTACTTCCAACTACAGTTCTAAATGCATATTTAGTTCCTCTGTTAATAGTAACACATTCGCGAATGGTAGTATTGTCGCCAATAACAACTTCAGTTTCTTCTCCCTTATATTTTAAATCCTGCGGCACTGCAGAAATTACTGCTCCCGGAAATATTCTACAATTTTTTCCAATGCGTGCGCCGGGCATAATACTCACATTTGGACCTATCCAGGTTCCTTCACCGATGACAACATTTTTTGAGATGGATGCAAATGGCTCGATAACAACATTATCAGCTATTTGTGCTTGAGGATGAACGTAGGCTAATGGTTGGTTCATGAAATTGGATTACGCTTTACAACTTGTGCAGTTAATTCGCCCTCAGTTACGATATGATTGCCAACATAAGCGGTGGCTTTCATTTCACAAATACCTCTGCGGATTGGATTAATTAATTCCATTTTCAGCAGTAAGCTGTCGCCCGGTAATACTTTGCGTTTGAATTTAACCTTATCAATTTTTAAAAAATAGGTGTCATAATTTTCCGGATCTGGAACTTTGCTTAATACAAATATTCCACCGGTTTGTGCCAATGCCTCTACTTGCAATACACCCGGAAAAACCGGATTATTTGGGAAGTGGCCTTGGAAAAAAGCTTCATTAAAAGTAATATTTTTTACACCAACAATATGATTTTCACCCATTTCGATAATTTTATCTACTAACAAAAATGGATAGCGATGCGGGAGCATTTTTGAAATCTTATTGATATCGTATAATGGCTCCGCTTTTAAATCATAGTTTGGAACATCTACTGCGTTTTTTCTAAATTTATAATACGCTTTAATTTTTTTAGCGAATTCAACATTTGATGGATGCCCGGGTCTGCTTGCAATAATTTTTCCTCTGATTGGTTTTCCTGCCAATGCTAAATCACCAACAACATCTAATAATTTATGTCGAGCAGGTTCATTATTCCAATGTAATTCGAGGTTATTTAATATTCCTTCTTTTTTAACACTCACTGATTCTTTATTAAACATGCGTTTCAGTTTCTCCATTTCATCGGATGTAACTTCTTTATCTACAATAACAATCGCGTTGTTTAAATCGCCGCCTTTAATTAAATTGTTTTCATAAAGCATTTCAAGCTCATGTAAAAAACAAAAAGTACGACTATCAGCAATTTGTGATTTAAAATCTGTGATATGGTCTAAAGTAGCATGTTGTTTACCCAATACTTTGGAATCAAAATCAATCATTACCGTAACCTGATAATCATCAGCAGGCATAACGGTTATTTCAGTTTTGCGCTGTGCGTCTTTATAGGTGATATTTTCGTTAATGATAATATATTCGCGCTCTGCTTCTAATTGTTCGGTTCCTACTGACGATAATGCCTGAATAAACTCTTTTGATGAGCCGTCCATAATAGGGGTTTCAGGGCCATTTAAATCAATCATCACATTATCAATACCCAAGCCAACCAAAGCTGCCAAAGTATGTTCAATTGTAGAAACGCTTGCCTTGTTTTTAGAAATAGTTGTTCCACGAGCAGTATCAGTTACCAAATCAGCATCGGCCTCAATAACAGGCTGACCTTCAAGGTCTGTTCTTCTAAATTTATAGCCGTGATTTGCCGGTGCCGGATGAAAGGTCATATCTACTTGAGTGCCTGTATGCAATCCAACGCCGGAAACGGTTATAGATTTTTTAATGGTATGCTGATATTCTTTGTTCATTTTACTTACTGTTAACTGCTTTCTTTCTAACCTTCAATTTTTAATAATGTTGTTACTCTTGTTATTTATTCTCCAAATCTCTGATTTTCGCCTCTAAGTTGGCAAGTTTTTCCATCATTTCCGGCAAACGGCGATATATAACCTGACTTCTCATACTGGCACTGTAATCGAATGCCGGAGAGCCTGTTACGGATTGGTTCATCTCCTTTATATTCTTAGCAACACCGCTTTGGGCGTTTATTTTTGTTCCATCTGCAATAATAAGGTGACCAACAATACCAACTTGGCCTCCAACAATGCAATTTTTGCCAATTTTGGTGCTTCCTGAAATACCGGATTGAGCAGCGATTACGGTATTTTCACCGATTTCCACATTATGGGCAATTTGAATCAAATTATCCAACTTAGCCCCTTTTTTAATAAGTGTTGAACCCATTGTTGCGCGGTCGATAGTGGTATTGGCACCAATTTCAACCAAATCTTCAATTACTACATTACCGGTTTGAGCCACCTTTTTATAAGTGCCATCGCCTTGCGGAGCAAATCCAAACCCATCACTCCCAATAATAGTGCCTGAACCTACAATGCAGTCACTACCAATAACACAATCATCTAAAATAACCACACCGGGAAAAATAGTGGTGTTACTGCCAATTGAAACATTCACGCCAATAAATACATTTGGATAAATATAACTGTGGGCACCAATTGAAGCCCCTTTGCTAACAAACGTAAATGCGCCAACATGCACATTTTGGCCAATTTTTGCGGAGTTATCTATATGAGCAGATTGTTCAACCTTGTTTGTTCCGGCTTTGCTGCCGTTCATTAATTTATATTGGTCGAGCACTTTAGCGATGCTGGTATAGGCATCTTTAACTCGTATAACAGTGGCAGTTAAAGGTTGATCGAATTGTTGATCGGCATTTACAATAAGCACAGAAGCCTTTGTAGTATAGGCATAGGCAATATATTTAGGGTTGGCTAAAAAGCACACATCCCCGGAAATACCTTCTTCTATTTTAGCGGGTTTAAGCACTTTTACCAACGGGTCTCCTTCAAGTGTGCCTTCTAAAAAGTCGCATAGCTCGCGTGCAGTAAACTCCATTCGGTCAATTTTCTTTCGGGTAGCAAATATAATGCTTTACAACGGTACCCGCCAAAGCGGCAAGGTTGAGATGGTCGCTGGCGGAAGTAACATCCATTACCTCACCGGTTCTAAATTTGATATTGATATTGTTCGCCTCAAGGTTGTAAGCGCTATTGGTAGTAACATCGTTAAAAACATAATACTGCAGGTCAAAGCCGTCGGTAATTTTGTGCGCAGCCCTCACAGAAGCTGTGATACTGCTAATTCGCTGGGCACTTATGGGTTCATTTTGCAATTCAATTCTGAATAATTTTCGATTGATAATGCCGCTGCTTAAAAACGACAAAACCCTATCATCGCAATTTTGCCATTCTTTTAATGATGCGTAAATATCGTTGTCATCGAGCCTGGCATACCTGTCCAATAAATGAATATCATTGTTGAAATCTTTTAATTCGACATCTCGGTAGAGAAAATAATGCAAAGCCGGTGTCGCAAAAAGCTGCATTCCGCTCTTTGCCAGATACTTAGCTCTTTTTAGTGTTTTGATGAGCATTTGTTCGGCACAAATCACAGTTTTGTGCAAATAAACCTGCCAATACATTACCCTTCGGGCAATTATGAATTTTTCGACCGAATAAATGCCTTTGTGCTCAATTACCAGTTCATCGTTCTCAACATCCATCATTTCAATAAGCCTGTCATAGCCAATCACGCCTTCGTGCACACCTGTAAAGTAGCTGTCGCGGGTGAGATAATCGAGCCTGTCAACATCGAGCTGACTGGAAACTAATTGGTGAAGGAATTTTTTGTGGTATTTTCCTTTAAAGATGTCGATAGCCAAACTCAAACGATTGTTCATTTGAATATTCAAGTTTTCCATAAACAAAATGGATAACTCCTCATGATGCACGTTGGATAGAATAGTTTTTTCGAGCGCATGTGAAAATGGGCCATGACCGATATCATGCAATAAAATGGCAATAGTAACCGCTTCTGCTTCTTTTTCAGAAATATCTTTTCCTTTTGAGCGCAACACGTTTATTGCTTTACCCATCAGATGCATTGCACCTAATGCGTGATTAAAACGCGTGTGAATTGCGCCCGGATATACCAAATGACTAAGGCCGAGTTGCTCGATACGACGCAAGCGTTGAAACCATTGATGTTCAACTATGTCGAAAATTATTTCGTAGGGAATGGTAATAAAACCGTAAACCGGATCGTTAATTATTTTTCTTTTATTCAAAACCTGTTGTTTATAGTCAGTTTTTACTTACCTTGAGCTTTACAAAGATGCATTAAGATTATCTTTGTATTTTATTTGAACGTCACAAAATTACTTTATTTATGAAGAATGATATAACCATTTTATGGGCTGATGATGAGATTGATATGCTAAAACCCCAAATACTATTTTTAGAAGAGAAGGGATATGATGTAGTTGCAGTGAGTAACGGACAAGATGCGGTAGACAAATGTATGGATCCGCAGCTTGATTTAATTTTCTTGGATGAAGGGATGCCGGGGCTGTCGGGCTTGGAAACGCTGCAATTAATAAAAGAAAAAAGGCCTTCCATTCCAATCGTAATGATTACAAAAAATGAAACTGAAGGTTTAATGGAAGAAGCCATAGGTTCACAAATAAGCGATTATTTGATTAAACCGGTTAAGTCGCAACAAATTTTGCTGACGGTTAAAAAGATTATTGACAATAAACGGTTAGTTTCCGAAAAAACAGATAGTAATTATCAGAAAGATTTCCAGAAAATATTTTTCACATTACAGGATACATTAGATCATGAGCAATGGTTTGATATTTATAAGAAATTAGTTCACTGGGAAATTCAATTGGATAAAACCGGTGCTACTAATATGAAAGAGGTGCTGACGTCGCAAAAAGCCGAAGCTAATGTTGAACTCGGAAAATTTATTGATAGAAATTATTTAAACTGGGTAAGCGGAAAAACAAAAGGTCCGGTTATGTCGCATTCGTTGTTGAAGGAAAAAGTATTTCCATTAATGACAGACAAAGTGCCCACATTTTTTATATTAATTGATAACCTTAGGTTTGATCAATGGAAAATTATTGAACCTATGATTTCTGAATCATTCAAATTAAAATCAGAAGATCATTTTTACAGTATTTTGCCAACGGCAACACAATATGCACGCAACGCGATATTTGCCGGAATGATGCCGAGTGAGATTGAAAAACGTTTGCCTTCATTATGGTTAAACGATGAAGATGAAGGAGGCAAAAATATGCAAGAACCTGAGTTTTTAAAAGATCAAATTATTAGAAACAGATTAAACTTTAAATATACTTATCACAAAATATTGAATCACGCCGAAGGGAAACAACTTGAAGAAAATATTTTGAATTTAATGACAAGTGATTTCAATGCGATAGTGTATAATTTCGTAGATATGCTATCACATGCCAGAACCGAAATGGAAGTATTAAAAGAATAGGCAAGTGATGAAACTGCTTATCGTTCATTAACTCGGTCGTGGTTCGACCACTCACCTTTGCATAATGCATTGAGGAAATTAGCTGATAAAAAGGTGCGCATAATTATTACAACCGACCATGGAACAATAAGAGTGAATACGCCTAGTAAAGTTGTTGCTGATAGAAATGCGACTACCAACCTTAGGTATAAAAGCGGAAAAAATTTGCAATTCAACAAAAAAGATGTGTTCGAGGTTAAAACGCCTGTAGAAGCCGGTTTGCCTCGTCAGCACGTTAGCAGCACATTTATTTTTGCCAAGGAAGATTGCTTTTTTGCTTATCCAAACAACTACAATTATTATGTCAATTATTTCAAAAACACCTTCCAACATGGCGGTGTAAGCTTAGAAGAAATGGTTGTGCCGTTTGCGGTATATGAAAGCTTCTGATTTTCTTGAAATTAATTTAATCTAAATTGAAGTAATCATGGTAAAACGCCATGATTATTTTAATTTTACATCGTGGAACAAACTTGGACCGTTGCGCATGTTGATGAATTACCTCAAATTGCTGAGCAAATTTTGAATGCCATCTCCCCCACAAAAAAAATTGCTTTTTATGGTCAAATGGGAGCAGGCAAAACAACATTAATTAAAGCATTGTGTTTAAAGTTGGGTGTTGAAGAAACAACCTCCTCTCCTACTTTTTCAATAGTAAATGCTTATAAAGGTATAGATACTATTTACCACTTCGATTTATTTAGGTTAAATAAAATGGCAGAATTACAAGAAATAGGTTTTGCCGAATATCTTGAAAGCAATCATTATTTATTTATAGAATGGCCCGAAATAATTGAGTCGGTTTTGGATGAATACGGGTTTGCAAGAATTGTTTTAGAAACAGAAAATAATGCTGCCAGGAATATTAAATTAGTATATTAACCACTCGGGCTTTAAATTGGAAATTTAAATATTTATGTATGGAAATTACACAATTAGAAAGGCAAATTAAACGACTCACTTTATTTTTTATTGCCGGACTATTGTTTGCCGGCATTACAGCAATTCCTTTAAAAGCAGAATTAGCATGGCTTATGCAGTTGCATGCCGCTTTCCCCGATTGGCTTAATACTTGGGTTAGTCGAGTTTATGATGGCATAGTTGCTACTGATGCTGCTTATCCATTTATGATTTATGGTATCGATTGGTTAGCTTATGCACATGTAATTATTGCTATTTTATTTGTTGGTGTTTTGCGTGATCCTATAAAAAATATTTGGATTGTTGAATGGGCTATAATAAGCTGTGTAATTATTTTTCCTGTTGCATTTGTTTTTGGCCCAATTAGAGAAATTCCCTTTGTGCATCAGTTAATTGATTGCAGCTTTGGTGTTATAGGGATTATAGTTTTATATTTTACCAGAAAGAAAATTCTTCACTTACAGCTTTTAAAAAAGGTTGAAAAATAAAATTATTGTATCTTTAAAACATGAGTGAACAGACCCCTAAATCTATTATCTCGGAACTGGCTGCCGCTGCCGGTTTTCAAACCTTGGAGAAGTATGCTGAGGTTGACAATAAGAAGCAACGATTATTTATTGGAATACCGCGTGAGATTGCGTTTCAGGAGAACCGGGTGCCACTAACGCCCGACAGTGTTGAAACCTTAGTAGCACAAGGTCACCGAATTGTGATTGAAAGCAAAGCCGGTGAAGGAGCGCGTTTTAGCGATAAAGATTACAGCGAAGCGGGTGCACAAATATATTATGACAAGAAACAAGTTTTTGAAGCTGACATCATTTTAAAAGTAACTCCGCCTACTGAGGATGAATTACCATTATTTAAGTACAATCAAATTTTGGTGTCTCCTTTACATTTACCAACGCTAAAGAAAGAAACAATTCACGAATTAACTAGGAAGCAGGTTACGGCTTTAGCTTTTGAATATATTAAAGATGAGAGTAATACCTATGCATTTGTTAGATGCATGAGCGAGATTGCAGGTAGCAGTGCTATATTAATTGCCTCTGAATTGTTGGCGGATGCCGTGCATGGAAGAGGGTATTTACTTGGTGGATTAAGCGGAATTCCACCAACACAGGTATTGATTTTAGGAGCCGGTGTTGTTGGCGAATTTGCTACGCGTGCCGCATTAGGCTTAGGTGCAACAGTAAAGATTTATGATAATAATGTATATAAATTATCGCGGTTGCAGAATAATATCGGCGAACGTTTTTATACATCTGTTATTAATAATCGCAGGTTGTTAAATGATATTCGCACTGCCGATGTTGTGGTTGGTGCCATTCATTCTGAAAACGGTCGTTCACCGGTTATTGTAACCGAAGCCATGGTGCAGGAAATGAAGCCCGGAAGCGTAATAATTGATGTGAGTATCGACCAAGGTGGTTGTGTAGAAACAAGCGAAATAACAACACATGACAACCCTACATTTATTAAACATGATGTTGTTCATTATTGTGTACCAAATATTGCTTCGCGAGTAGCCAGAACTGCCAGTTATGCTATTAGTAATATAGCTGCGAGCACTTTAATGCAAATTAATGAGTATGGCGGACTTGAGAACCTTATTCGTTCACTTCCCGGTGTTAGGCATGGGGTTTATATTTACAAAGGTCATTTAACCAATCTGTATTTAGGTCAGAAAATGGGTTTAAAGTATACAGATATTAATTTGTTGATGGCAAGCGCTATGTGATGCTCCATTATTAATTATTTTAATATTTAACGTTGTAATGCCTTAAAGGTATCTTCTCAGGCCATTTTAGTCAGCTATATTGACTACCAATACTCAATAAATTCAATTATTTTCGTAATTTTTTGACAATTTCAGTACGAGTGTCAATAAAATGTCATTATATTTGACTTTAAAAGTAAGGAGGTCAAAATGGGAGTTGAACGAGTGGTGGCGCACATGGATTTGGATACATTTTTTGTATCGGTTGAGCGATTGAAAGATACGCGTTTAATGTATAAGCCGGTATTGGTTGGCGGCACGGGCGACAGGGCTGTGGTGGCATCGTGCAGTTATGAAGCCAGGGCGTTTGGGGTACATTCTGCCATGCCGATGCGACAGGCGAAGATGTTATGTCCGGAGGCTATTATAGTTAGAGGCGACTATGAGCATTATTCGAATTACTCGAAAACGGTTACGGAGATTATTGCAGAAAAGGTTCCGCTTTATGAAAAGTCGTCGATTGATGAGTTTTACATCGATATGAGTGGAATGGATAAGTTTTTCGGGACTTACACCTATATGCAAGAGTTGCGCAACAGGGTAATTAAGGAAACGGGATTACCTATTTCGTTTGGGTTGTCGGAGAACAAAACGGTATCGAAGGTAGCCACCGGAGAAGCGAAGCCGAATAATCATCTTAAGATAGATTACGGCATTGAAAAATCTTTTTTGGCGCCTTTGTCGGTGCGGAAAATTCCTATGGTTGGAGAGGTTACTGCGCAGTTGCTTCGCAAGATGGGCATCATAAAAATAAAGACTGTTCAAGAGATGCCATTAGAAATAATGGATAATATTTTGGGTGAAAACGGGAGAACAATTTGGAGAAAGGCAAACGGAATAGATAATTCGCCGGTAACGCCTTATACCGAGCGCAAATCGATATCAAGTGAAGAAACATTTGAATCGGATACGATAGATATTAAGCGTATAAAAACAATTTTGGCTGGCATGACGGAACGGCTTGCTTACCAATTGCGCAAGGAGCATAAGCTTACATCCAATGTATCGGTAAAAATCAGATACTCTGACTTTGAAACACATACCAGGCAATTGCGTATTCCCTATACATCTGCCGATCACACATTAATAAAAATAGTGAAAGAAATGTTCGATAAATTATATGAGCGGCGTGTATTAATCCGGTTGGTTGGCGTGCGTTTTTCAGGATTAGTTAGTGGCGGATATCAAATAAACCTGTTAGAGGATTCGGAACATATTATTCGCTTATACCAAGAAATGGATTCGTTAAGGAAAAGATTTGGAGAAAATGCCATTAAAAGAGTAGGCTAATTTACTTGAATTTTATTTCAATAACTATAAATCATCACGAATTCGCATCCCCTCATTATTTAATATTTTCACTCATCCCTCATGTTTCTCAACACTCACTCAGCATATAGTTTGCGTTTCGGAATTATGTCGCCCGAAAAATTGCTTGAAGAAGCTAAAGCAAAAGGTGTGCACAGCTTCGTGTTGAGCGATGTCAACAATACATCGGGCTGGTTCGAAATTTTGGCAGATGCAAAGAAATATAATATTGATGTAAAGTGCGGCATCGAATTTAAAAATGGCAATGATATTTTATTTATAGCCATTGCAAAAAATCCGGATGGATTTGCAGAATTAAACAGATATTTATCCGGATACCTGAAATCGAAAGAAGCAATTCCCGCAGTTGCGCCTGTATTGCTAAATGCATTTGTTATTTATCCTTATCGCTCAGGGGTTATTTACAAGTTACGCGACAATGAGTATATAGGTATTCGCAAAAAAGATTTAAGTCGCTTCCGTTACGAAAAACAACATCTCACCAAAAGCAAAATGGTGGCATTAAACACCGTAACATTTGCCTCGAAGAAAGATTTTAATGCTCATAGAATTTTACGTGCTATTGATGGCAATAGTATTATTACCAAATTAACGTCGGAGGATGTTGGTGACCCTGTTCATCAGTTTGAAACTTACGACAAACTGATAGCCGACTTTAGAGAAGAGCGCTATTTGCTGGACAATGCGCAACAACTGATGGATACATGTGATTTTCCGTTTGAATATCATACCAATAAAAACATTCGCAAATTTACAGGCAACGAAAAAGAAGATATTGATAAATTGCTGCAACTTACCTATGAAGGCGTTACCAAGCGCTATGGCAAATTAAATAAAACCGTTCAGGATCGTATTAATAAAGAATTAGAAATTGTAATTCAAAAAGGGTTTGTTTCTTATTTTCTGATTAACTGGGATATTATTTGCTACGCAAAAAGAAAAAATTATTTTACCATTGGGCGCGGAAGCGGAGCCAATAGTTTAATTGCCTATTGCATTGGTATTACCGATGTTGACCCTATAGAATTAGATTTATATTTTGAGCGCTTTATTAATTTATTTCGTGCCACACCACCCGATTTCGACTTAGATTTTTCGTGGAAAGACAGAGAGGACGTTACGGATTATATTTTTCGCAAACACGGTGAAGAACATACTGCCTTACTTGCAACTTATACCACTTTTAAGAGTCGCTCATTTATTCGTGAGGTAGCCAAAACGTTTGGATTGCCAAAATATGAAATTGATGCCATGGTGAAAAATTATGGCGAAAGCATTTTTGGTGATGCCATTAAAATTTCGGATAAAATTGCAAGGAGTATTTATAATTACGGTGCATACTTACATGGCAATCCGAATTACTTGGGCATACATGCAGGCGGCATATTGCTATCAGATAAACCCATTTATTATTACACCGCTACACACCTACCGCCAAAAGGATTTGCAACAACGCAATTCGACATGCACGTAGCTGAGGATATTGGATTATACAAGTTCGATATTTTGAGTCAGCGCGGCCTCGGGCATATAAAAGAAGCGGTAGAAATTGTTAAACAAAATAGAGGAATCGATATCGATATTACGCCCGTTAATAAGTTTAAGCAAGATCCCCTACTCAATCAGAATTTATTGAAAGGCAATACCATCGGTTGTTTTTATATTGAATCGCCGGCCATGCGCAGTTTACTCAATAAATTATTGTGCGATAACTATTTAACATTGGTTGCAGCGAGTTCCATCATTCGTCCCGGTGTTGCACAATCGGGAATGATGGATGAATATATTCGCCGACATCGATTTCCGGAACAACGCAATCGAATACATCCCGTAATGGGCAATATTATGCCCGACACATATGGTGTTATGGTATATCAGGAAGATGTTATTAAAGTAGCACATTATTTCGCAAATTTAACACTAAGCGAAGCCGATGTTTTGCGTCGCGGCATGAGTGGTAAAAGTCGAAGTAAAGATGAGTTTCAAAGAATTAAATCGAAATACTTCGAAAATTGTGTTCAACTAAATTACAGTAAAGCGCTGATTGATGATGTATGGCATCAAATTGAAAGTTTTGCAGGATATTCGTTTGCTAAAGGACATTCAGCTTCTTATGCCGTTGAAAGCTATCAAAGTTTATATTTGAAAACGTATTTTCCACTTGAATTTATGGTTGCGGTTGTAAATAACTTCGGCGGATTTTATACTGCGGAATTATATCTGCAGGAAGCAAAAAAAGCCGGAGCAACCATTGAAGCACCATGCCTAAATAAAAGTAGGTATACTACATGTATTTACGGAAGTACTATCTATGTCGGATTAATTCACATAACAGGTTTGGAAACTAAAATTGCTGAAGCTGTTGTAGCAGAGCGTTTGAGTAATGGCGATTATATTGATTTCGATGATTTTTTAAATCGCATTGCCATTAATTTAGAACAGCTGGAAATATTAATTACGATAAATGCATTTCGATTTACCGGTATTGGAAAAAGAGAATTATTAATTGAAGCATACCGACGATTAAATAAAAGTAAAAAAACACAGCCGGCAGCAACGTTATTTCATTCCGGAGCACCGGAACCATATCAGTTTCCTGAATTGCATCTCGACCGGCGCGAAGATGCTTGGGATGAAATTAAATTACTGGGGTTTCCTTTGAGTTCGCCATTTGGACTAATAAATGATGCATTAATAAAGGATGCCAAGCTAGTTCACGTTAAAGATTTCCCCCAACATGTTGGTGCAACAGTAAATGTTATTGGATATCTGATTATTACAAAACACACTGTTACAAAAGCCGGAGAGCACATGTATTTAGGCACATTTTTAGATGAAAACAGCGATTGGCTAGACACGGCACATTTTCCATTCTCGGCAAAAAAATATCGATTTAAAGGAAAAGCATGTTACTTGTTAAAAGGAAAAGTGCAGGAAAGCTTTAGTGCTTATACATTAATAGTGGAAGAAATGCACCATTTAAAAATGTGGCTACCTGAAGGTTAAAACAAACTACCCTGAATGGGTTTCTTCGGTTCATCATCTGCATATTCCATTACCATTAAATTCGGATTAAATGGCTCGCCGTATTGCTTGAGCAGTTGGTCTAGATGAGCCGATTTTTCCATCCACAAGCCCTCTTCGCCAATAGGAATAATTACCGGCATCCGCGTGTGTATCTCTCCTATCAAACTATTGGCTTCGGTGGTAACTACTGCCATAGACCTCAATATTTCACCGGTTTGCTTATTTACGTAATCGCTATAAATTCCGGCATAAAAAAAACAGGCATCATCTTTTAAATGAATGCTCATTTTTCTTTTTTCCTTTTTATTAAATTCAAAGAAACCATTTGTGCAAACCACACAGCGCTGACCATTTTTCCAAGCATCACGCCAGGTCGCTAAATTTGGAATGGTTTCAATACGCGCATTAAAGGTGGCGCGCTTTTCATGCACCTTTTCAGCGGCTAACCAATGCGGAATAAATCCGAAAAAATATGCTTGAATATATTCAGGATGTTGAATTGTAATTACCGGCATAGCAGCACCCGGAAAAGCTACGGCATCACCATCGGCCTCATGGTATTTTTCTTCTATTGCTAAATCAGCTTCCAGCCAAGGTTTACCATAGTTTTTTTCGTAGGCGGCCTTTTCAGTTTTAGATTTAGTGGTATAACTGGAGCACATAATTATTAATCCTCGTAGTAGATTTCGTTCTCCGTTTCTTCCAAAGTAAACCCATGTTTTGCAGCAAAAGCCGATTGAGCAGCCATGAATTTAGCGTCTAACACAGCCTCATTTTCGGCAATTTTAGTAACAATATCATTCATTTCTGCATATTCCGCTACAGAAGCATTTGCCATTAATAAAGCTTTTAATAACTTCGGATAATCATTAATGAACGAATCTTCATAGTATTGAAAAAGCGCTTTTGTTGCCGATAAAAATTCAGTATCGCCATCAAATGCTTGCAAACTTTGTATTGTCAAGTTACAACGCTTAACCATAACAACTGCCTGATAATATCCCGACCATAAACCGGCACTATCTAAAAGCGGTGCGCTCATCATTAATGAAATGGCATCAACGTAAACAAATTGCTGAGCAACAATATTATCGTTGTAAGCAATAGCATCAGAAGTTGTATTTTGTGCATTAGCTACCGATACACTCATCAACAAGACACAAACAAACAGTATCACTCTCATTCTATTTTTTTTGCTAAGATACAAATTCCTAATATTTGCAAAAATTGATTGAATAATAACAAAAACCGGCATAAAGTGGATGTGCTTCCCTAAAACGCGCCAATTAGTTGTTTCGGGTGAATCCCTTATGCAACAATGGTTCTGGGGCTTATACGCTATCTTAGGTAGTTTCTGTTTGGTAATTTCATATATCCGTTTTACTTTTAGCATGCAATATGAAACATAAAATAACCATTATCCTTACTGCGGCAATAATACTTATTATAAGTGCATGCAACCCCTACACTTCATGGGAAAAAACCGTGATTAATAATAGCACGAAATCTGTTGTGCTTTATGTAACGGATTCCGGCGGTGGATTTACATTTACCGATTCAGTAATTATTGCACCATCAACTTCCAAATTAATTTATTCGTTTGGCGATATTACGAATGTAGAAAGTGCTGAATGTGATTTGTATGTTTCTCGCTTATCTATGACCACCGATATTGGATTTACAATAACAAAAGATATTACCGATGGCGATAATTGGGCATCTTCAAGCAAAGATGCCGATCAAGGTTATAATCATAGCTGTATATTTACATTAACCGACGCTGATATTCAATAATTTTTTAACCTCAAATAAATATTTTGAATAACCGAGAAAACAGCAATTCTCGGTTATTTTTTTAATTATTTTTAATATGGAAAAACCATCATTTAAAGAGGCATTAAGATTTTGGTTTAAACTTGGTTGGATAAGTTTTGGCGGTCCGGCCGGCCAAGTTGCCATTATGCATGAGTTTTTAGTGGAAAAGCATAAATGGATGAGTGAAAAGAAATTTTTACACGCATTAAATTACTGTATGTTGCTTCCCGGCCCTGAAGCACAGCAGCTTGCAACCTATACAGGATGGCTATTACACGGCAATAAAGGTGGTCTTGCAGCAGGCTTGCTATTTATAATTCCTTCTATATTTATTTTACTCGGACTAAGCATAGTATACGTAATGTTTGGCGATTTGCCATGGGTAAATGCAATATTTAATGGCGTAAAGCCCGCTGTTGTTGCAATAGTATTGTTTGCAATGGTTAAAATTGGAAAGCGGTCGCTACTTACTACTTTGCATTACTTGATTGCAATCATGAGTTTTGTTGCTATTTTCTTTTTTAATATCTCTTTTCCGCTAATTATTTTAGGAACAATTTTAATTGGTTTGGCAGTGCATCAGTTTAAGCCTCAACTATTGGCATCAAAAAATAATAAATCTAATATTGATGAAAGTGAAGCCGGTTTTTACCTAACATCAAAAAGTGTTATCCCGCATGCAGCTTTTAGTATTACAAGGTTGGTAAAGCAAATTGCTCTGTTTGTGGTATTATGGATTCTTCCGTTGCTATTATTTTATGTGATTGGCACAGACTTCGATTTTTGGAAACAACTGAGTTTATTTTTTACGCAAGCAGCCTTTGTAACCTTTGGCGGAGCCTATGCCGTTTTACCTTATGTGGCTCAGCAAGCTGTTGAAAATTTCGGGTGGCTTTCCGGTCCTCAAATGATTGACGGATTGGCACTTGGTGAAACTACCCCCGGACCACTTATTATGGTGCTCGCATTTGTTGGCTTTATGGGCGCTTATGGCAATACCGGTGGCAACTTGCTGGCCGGCTCGCTTGGGCTCCTAACAACAACTTATTATACATTTTTGCCTTGTTTTTTATTCATTTTTGGCGGAGCACCGCTTATCGAGCACACACAACAAAATACGTGGGTTAAAGCACTGTTATCACTTATAACGGCAGCAGTTACGGGCGTAATTGCCAATCTGACCATCTATTTTACGGAAGCCGTGATTTTTGGCGCCGAGGGATTTGATTACCACAAAATTGAAATTTCTACCCTGGGCTACATTAATATTGGCTGGATTATAATCAGCTTTATTGCACTTTATCTGTTCAAAATAGATATGCTGAAATGGTTAGGTATAAGTGCCATTTTCGGGTTGATAATTTTTTTGGTGCAATCTTGAACTTATAACTAATTTTAAGGCAACATATTTTTTATGCGCTATCTTAAAATTGGTATTTGTCTTTTGATCCCGATTGTGGCAATCTACTGTCTAAATCGCGGTTTTGGTTCGCTGCCTCCATTGGGTAAATTAATGGACCCTGTTAATGGCTTTATGGCCAATGCAGAAAGAAAAAACGACCTCAAAAATGTTGAGGTTGATTTTGCTGAATACGGTGTTTCAGGTACTGTTTATTTTGACGACCGCCTAGTTCCACATGTTTTTGGAGCAGATGAAAAGTCAATGTATTTTATACAAGGTTACATCACGGCAAAATACCGGTTGTGGCAAATGGATATTCAAACACGCGCTGCAGCAGGTCGCTTAAGTGAAATATTCGGTGAAAAATTTATACCGTATGACCTGGAGCAACGCAGAAAAGGGATGATATATGCATCTGAAAAAGCGCTGGCAGAATTACAAAAAGATAAAACAATGTTGGCTTGTGTTGATGCCTATACGCAAGGTGTAAATGCTTTTATTGGTGAACAAAACGAGATGTCGTATGCCGAATATCCAATAGAATTTAAACTGCTGGATTATAAGCCTGAAGCATGGACACACCTTAAAACCATGTTAATGTTGAAATATATGGCAAGCACCTTAACCGGTTTTGATGATGATGTAGAAATGACTAACCTTAAACAATTGTTAAATGAATCTGATTTTAATGCATTGTTTCCTGATTATACAGATAGCATAGATCCGATAATACCGACGGAAAAAGTATACGATTACCGCGCAGATTCAGCCACTGCAAATGTTGCGACAATAGAAAATCATTATTTTAACAAAGTAGTTGATATTTTTGAATCGCAACATGAAAAAAATCAGGTAGGAAGCAATAATTGGGCACTTGCAGGCAGTAAAACAAAAAACGGCAATCCAATTTTATGTAATGATCCACATTTACAATTGAATTTGCCATCACTATGGTTCGAAATACAATTAAGTGCTCCGGGACTAAATTGCTACGGTGCTTCACTACCGGGAGCCCCTGCAATAGTAATTGGCTTTAACCAAAATGTTGCTTGGGGTGTAACCAATGCTCAAGTAGATGTGCGCGATTGGTATACGATTGAATTTAAAGATGCCCAAAAAAGCAGCTATAAATATGGTAATGATTGGCGCAACACGACCCAACGTATTGAAACTATTATGGTAAAAGATCATGAACCAATTGTAGATACCGTAATTTATACACACTATGGCCCAATTGTTTATGAGGAAGCCATTGTATCGGATGGCAAAACTATGCCGGTTTCAGCAAATAGAGTCGGTATGGCTATGCGTTGGATGGCACATGAAAGTTCTGAAGAAGTTAAAACATTTTACTTATTAAATCGCGCTAAAAATTATGATGATTATCGCGAAGCAATAAGTTACTTTAGTTGCCCTGCACAAAATTTTATTTTTGCTGCGCAAGATGGAGATATTGCCATTACCCAACAAGGTAAATTCCCAATTAAATTTAAAGGCCAAGGCAAAGGCGTTTTAGATGGTTCCAATCCTTTAAACGATTATCAAACTTATATTCCATTTGAGCAGAATCCAACAATTAAAAATCCAACGCGGGGCTTTTGCGCATCGGCTAACCAACATCCTACCGATTCAACTTACCCTTATTATTATAATAGTTATGATTT
This sequence comes from Bacteroidota bacterium, assembly GCA_031372705.1. GTDB lineage: Bacteria > Bacteroidota > Bacteroidia > Chitinophagales > BACL12 > UBA7236. Next base: position 25,129 of record JANMLV010000078.1, read on the forward strand.
TGAGTATTATCGCAACAGAATCATCAATACATCATTAACGCAATTAAATGCAGCTACTATTGATGATATGCAAGCTTTACAACAAAACAATTTTAATTTACCGGCAAAAGAAGCACTTGGTGTTATGCTGCCTTTGGTGAATAACCCATGTAGAACCGAAAATGGCGCTTGCGATAAGTATAAGGCTTTACAAGAATGGGATTTCATGAACGATGCCGAAGCCATTACACCAACATATTTTCAAATTTGGTGGGACACCCTATATCAAATTATTTGGGATGAAATGAATAGTGAAAAAATTGCCTATACAAAACCTAATAACTACTTTACAATAAGAGCAATGCGCAATTTCGGAAACGACCATGTGTTGTTTGACATAGTGGCAACCGATAATAAAAAAGAAACATTGGCTGATTTAATTCAATCTAGTTTTGATATCATGGTGAAAACTGTTGATTCACTTACACATGATGATGAAAAACAATTAGCTTGGTATTTACATAAGCATACCAATATCATGCATATAAGTCAAATTCCCGCGTTTAGTAAATTGGCAGTTAATAACGGCGGTTATAAAAATATTGTAAATGCTACCAGCGAAACACATGGCCCCAGTTGGAGAATGATAGTTGAATTATCGTCGCCGGTTAATGCTTTTGGCGTATATCCGGGCGGACAATCGGGAAATCCGGGCAGCAAGTATTTCAACAATTTTGTTGATGACTGGGCAGCAGGAAAATACTATCCGCTAAATTTATATCTAGATGCTGAAGCAGCAAAAAAATCATCTTTATTTACAATTACTTTTAATTGAATATGAAAATAATAATTAGCATTGTTGCCGGAATAATAATTTGCATAATAGCACAATTATTTTTACCTATTTGGTGGATATTTGCTGTAATATCTTTTGCAGTATCTTTCTTTGCACGGTACCAAACTGCAGGAAAAAGTTTCTTATATGGATTTATTATTGTGACTGTATCGTGGTTGTCGCTATATCTTTTTAAAGATGCTGCAAACGCTAGTATTATGAGCGATAAAATGGCTACTTTGTTTTCGATAAAAAGCAATTACTGGTTATTTGGAATTGTGTCGGTTGTAATGGGTATTTTGGGTGGACTAACTGCAATGGCAGCATGGTTTATAAATAAAAAATAAGTGATGTTACAGTTTGATATCGTTTTATTAACAGAAGACCGCTACTACAATCCGCTGGTAGTAAATGAATATATCCAAAATATTTTAAACGAAGATGCCATACTTACTGCCTCATTAGAGCAATATGGTTTAAAAGTTACTAGAAAATCGTGGAGCGATTCCGGTTTCGATTGGTCTACAACCCGATATGTTTTATTTAGAACTACATGGGATTATTTTAACGTATTTAAGCAATTTACAAAGTGGCTGGAAACTACCGCGCAAAAAACAACTTTTATTAATTCTTTCGATTTAATAAAGTGGAATTTAGATAAACATTACTTGCAGGATATTGAAAACAATGGTGTGCATATTGTGTCCACTTATTTTATTAACAAAGGCGACAATAGAAATTTATCAGAAATATTCAATTCGTTTAATATTACAGAAGCAGTTGTTAAACCCGTAGTTTCAGGAGCAGCTCGTCATACCTATCGTTTAAATTCAAATAATGTTGATGCGCACAATGCTATTTTCAGTGAATTAATTGCTCAAGAAGACATGATGTTTCAACCGTTTCAGGAAAGCATCATCACCAAAGGAGAAATTGCATTTATTGTAATTAACGGCAAATTTACACATGCTGTTTTAAAACGTTCACAGCCCGGAGATTTTAGGGTTCAAGATGACTTTGGCGGAACATTGCACGATTACGAACCGGCAATAGAGGAAATAGCCTTCGCCGAAAAAGCCGCGGCTGCTTGTCCTGAGTTGCCGTTATATGCTCGAATTGATGTAATACACGACAATACAGGATTACTTGCAGTAATGGAGCTAGAAATAATTGAGCCTGAATTATGGTTCAGAAGAAATCCTGAATCTGCACAACTTTTAGCACATTGCCTAAATCAATTTATTAACCACGCATGAGCAAAATATACTTTATTACCATTGCCTTATTGTTGCTTTTACAAAAAGTGGATGCACAGGTTGCTGCCGATTATGCAGTTTTGGTATCTTGCACTTACGATGAAGCTGTTCCAACATCAATAACATTAACATGGCCTGCATATTTAAGTGCCGATAATTACAATGTTTACAAAAAGGAAAAATCCGGTTCAACTTGGGGAAGCCCAATTGCTACTTTAGCGGGTGATGCAGTAAGTTACATCGATGCAGATTTTATAGCCGATTCCGCTTATGAATATCAAATAACCCGACTATCAGCTTCCGGAATTTTGGCGTATGGTTATGTATTAGCAGGTTTAAATATAACGGCAGTAGATTTCCGAGGAAAATGTTTACTGGTAGTAGATACAACAATAATAGATGGCTTGACGAATGAGCTTTATCAATTTAAAAAAGACATCTCCGGCGATGGATGGAGCATACAACAATTAAATGTTGCAAGAACAATGACTGCAATTGATGTTAAAGCATTAATAACATCGGTAGCTGATGCCGATGATGCAATTACTACTATCGTGTTGTTTGGCAGAGTACCGGTTTTATATTCCGGTAACATCTATCCCGACGGACATCCCGATCATCAAGGGGCTTGGCCGGCAGATGGTATTTATGGAGATATTGATGTAGAATATTCCGATAACATTATTAACAACGCAACAGCAACACGACCTGAAAACCAAAATATAATTGGTGATGGAAAATTAGATCAATCGGTGTATAAATCGAAGCTTGAATTAGCAGTTGGTAGAATAGATTTTTACAATTTACCGGGATTATTAATTGATGAAGCCACGTTATTAAAAAACTACTTAATTAATAATCACAATTTTAGAACCGGTATGGTTACATACCAACAACGCGCATTAATAGACGATAATTTCGGAGCATTTGGAGGTGAAGCATTTGCTTCAGGTGGATGGAGAAATTTTGCACCAATGTTTGGGAGTGAACAAATATTTGAAGCCGATTATTTTTCGACTTTACATAACGAAAGCTATTTATGGAGTTATGGTTGCGGTGGAGGTTGGTTTCAGGGAGCAAGCGGCGTTGGCACATCTTACGACTTTATGATTGACACCGTTAAATCTGCATTTACGATGTTATTTGGCAGTTATTTTGGCGATTATGATTCCTATGATAATTTCTTGCGCTCGTCGTTAGCTTCCGGTGCAACATTAACAGCTTGCTGGTCGGGCCGCCCGCACTGGGCTTTTCATCAAATGGCTTTGGGTGAAAATATTGGTTATTGTACGCTAACAACTCAAAATAATATCAATACTTACGATGCCAATATCTTTCCTAAAAATGTACACATTGCATTGTTAGGTGATCCTACTTTGCGGATGCATGTTGTAAAACCGGTTTTAATGGTTGATGCCAACATTGCGAATATTGGTGATAATTTTATAACTGTTAATTATATTAATTCAACTGACTCGAATATTGTTGGCTATCATGTTTATCGCTGCGACATTGAGTTTGGTGAATACGAAAGGTTAACCGCAACGCCAATAAATTATTCGCCATACATTGATGATAATCCAATTAACGGAACAAATTTTTATATGGTAAAAGCATTAAAATTAGAAGAGACACCGAGTGGAACTTATTACAATACAAGTGTTGGCATTTCAGATTCGGTTACAATTTTAATTACAGGAATTACCGCAAGTGGTATTAATGAGCTTGAATTATTTCCTAATCCCGCATCACAATTTATACAGGTAAAAGTTCCTGCATTTTTATTGAATAATAATTACCACATTATTTCCGCCGATGGAAAAATATTCCTACAAGGAAATATTACCCAATTTCGGGTTTACGTTAGGGAACCTCTCATTTTGCACGAATCTGGTAGGGTTTTCCTTCTCAATCTGTCCTCAAAGCAGATCGGTAAGGAGAAAAAAAAATAGGAGCAAGAAAGATATAGTAGTGCATCTAGCACGCCAAC
>JANMLV010000088.1:0-2938 GCA_031372705.1 Bacteroidota bacterium
CCGATGATATCTATTTTAATGCTTATGATGATAAAGAAAATCACTTTATTGTCAGAACATATAACGACAAATCTCCCGGCGATTTTTATTTATTTCATGCCGATGAAAATGTACTCACACACCTCGCAACAATAAATCCGAATATTCCCATTAATAAAATGAGTGAAATGAAAGCCATTTCGTTTAAAGCAAATGACGGATTGCTATTACAAGGATATTTGACCATCCCCGAAGGGAGCTCCGGTAAAAATTTACCTGTGGTTATTTTAGTGCATGGTGGCCCCACAAGTCGTGACTACTGGGGATATCGCGCAGATGTGCAATTGCTGGCAAGTAGAGGTTATGCAGTTTTACAAATAAATTTTAGAGGCAGTTGGGGCTACGGAAAAAATTTTACCGTTAGCGGTTTTAAGCAGTGGGGAAAAAAAATGCAAGATGATATAACCGATGGAACAAATTGGTTGGTAGAACAAGGTATAGCCGATAAAAATCGAATTGCAATTTATGGTTCTTCATATGGTGGATATGCAGCACTTGCCGGCGCTACTTTTACACCCGATTTATATGCTTGTGCAATTTCCTATGTTGGCCCATCAAATTTATTTACACTGTTAAACAATTTGCCATCGTATTGGGAACCTGAAAAAGAAATGTTATATGAGATGATTGGAAATCCAATTGATGATAGCTTGCTGTTGTTCAACGCATCGCCTGTATTTCATACAGAAAATATTAAGGTTCCGTTGTTTATTGCACAAGGCGGCAACGACCCAAGGGTAAATAAAATTGAGTCAGAGCAAATGGTTGAAGCACTGCACAGCCGAAATATTCCTGTAGTATATATGCTGAAACAAAATGAGGGGCATGGCTTTAAACTTGAAGAAAACAGATTAGAATTTTATAAAACAATGATGGGTTTTTTAAATGAAAATTTGCAACAAGTATCCAATTAACTTCAATAACAAATTTAATCGGTAAAAAATAAATCACTGATTATGCCATCAGCTAAAATTTTACCGTGCCGGGAAATAGTCACAATTCCATTGTCATTTTTCAATAGGCCTTGCTGCGTCAAATTCAGCATTTCATTCAATAATATTGATGTATAAGCTTTTCCAAATTGCAATTCAAATTTATTAATATCAAGTCCCCACATGGTGCGCAACGATGTCATTATCTTTTCATTCATTTGTTTATACACATCCAATAATTCCGTCTCAATATAACTGCCATCGTTTTCTATCGACTTAATGTATAGGGCATTATTACTCATATTCCACTCGCGTGTTTTGCCATTATAGGAATGTGCACTAGGCCCAAGCCCCAAATAGTGATTGCCTAACCAATACGATGAATTATGTATTGCATACTGCCCGTTTTTTGCAAAATTAGAAATTTCATAATGCTCAAATCCGGCATCACTTAGCTTTTGTTGCAAAATTTCAAACTGTTCAGCGGTGTGTTGGTCGCTAACCGGAACTGACTTCCCCTTAGCAATTAAATGTTGCAATGCTGTTTTTGGTTCAACAGTTAAGGCATAGCAGGAAATATGGCCAATGCCTTTCGATAATATTGTATCAATGTTTGATGACCATTCACTATGCGAAAGCATGGGAATGCCATAAATTAAATCTGCTGTTATTTTATCGAATCCGGCTTGCACAATTAAATCGAGGCATTGCGCTGCTTGCGCTCCTGTGTGTGACCGATTCATCCATAACAAATCCCTGTCATTGAAAGATTGAATACCAATACTCATTCTATTTATCCCTGCCGACTTAACGTCCGACAAATATGCTGCATTAATATCATCCGGATTGGCCTCCATTGTAATTTCAGCATTGTCATCAACCTCGTAATCGGCATTTATGCGTTTTAACAATGTTGAAATTTCTTTTGCACTTAAAACAGAAGGAGTGCCCCCGCCAAAATAGATAGACTGAATTGTTTTCCCTTGTAAATAATTTTTTCTTGATACAATTTCAAGTTCCAATGCGCCTAGAAAGGCTTCCTTTAAACCCAATGTGGTAGAAAAATGAAAGTTGCAATAATGACAGGCTTGTCTGCAAAATGGAATATGAATATAAATTCCTGCCTTATTTTCGTTCATTGTCATGCTGTAGGTACAAATGTATCTGTAAATTTGCAATTGATGCACCGTCTACTTTTTCTTTTCAGCTTTTTGATGGCTTCGCCTAGCGTAATTATGGCGCAGGATACTACATGGTTGCGTGTTGCAAATGCTGAAATCGAAAAATTAGGTGTTCAAAATGATGAAGTGTTTACCTTTTATTCGGCTGCAGAGCGTATTCAGTTCTTAAATGAGTTGTCTGCTGCGTTAGTGGAAAAAGGCTTTATTACAGCAACGTGGTCAGTTGAAAATACGTTCAACGACACTTCCATTGCTGTGTTAATACCCGGAAAAAGAATTTATTGGGCAACACTTGATGTTGGTTCAACCGATGATTTTATCCTTTCCGGTGCAGGTTATAGAAAGAAAGATATTGATGGGAAAGTGTTTAGTCACCAAGCATTACTCAGCATGATGCGCTCCATGCTCACTTTTGCTGAATCAAATGGCTATCCATTTGCAACTGTTGCTTTAAAAGATATTAATTGGTTTGATACTTCAATAGCGGCGACATTAAATTTTAAGAAAAATTTATTTATTGAATTCGACACCATTCGTGTAATTGGAAATTTACAACTGAATGCAAATTATTTACTGCAATATACAGGTATTAAACCGGGAGATGTTTATAATCAACAATTATTAAATGATTTGGACAGCAGATTAAAAGCAATTCCGTTTGCAACACGGTCGCGTGCAACTCAAGTTGAATTTTCTGGTAATAGGGCAACTGTGCTTGTTTATCTCGACGAAAAACAATCAAGCACCTTCGATTTTTTAATTGGTGTATTACCCAATAATGAAATT
>JANMLV010000127.1:0-7377 GCA_031372705.1 Bacteroidota bacterium
ATCAAAACCATACGAACAATTTCATCGTAAATTTGTCCGGTCATCAAAACCAATACTTGAACAACGCTTCGAACATACAGGCAACCGAAGAGGCGCTCATAACAGGTTTACAGTCACAGGATTCTTCTGTACTAAAAATCGTTTATGATAAATACGCTTCAGCGCTTTACGGCGTTATCTCGCGTATGGTTAATGATGACCATCTTGCAGAAGATGTTTTGCAGGAGGCGTTCTTAAAAATTTGGAATAATGCCGCTTCATATGAAGCAACAAAAGGCAGGTTGTTTACGTGGATGTTAAATATTTGTCGCAATGCCGCAATCGATAAAATGCGCAGCAAAGGCTTCAAAAACAGTAAACAAACAGCTAGCGACGAAACGGTATTACTCGAAAATCCAACCAAAATTTACGACGATATCAAACCGGATACCATTGGAATTAAAGAGTTGGTAGACAAGCTGAAACCGGAATGGAAACTGCTTATCGACCTCATTTACTTTAAGGGATATACCCAACAAGAAGTGGCCGACGAGTTGGAAATGCCGCTAGGAACGGTGAAAACAAGATTGCGCAGTGCAATAACAGAATTGAGAAATATAATATAATAACGATAAAAATAACATTGAACATTAACGATTACATATCATCAGGAATACTTGAACTTTACGTTACCGGAGCGCTTTCCGAAACGGAGCAAAGGGAAGTGGAAGCTATGGCAGCCAAACATCTCGAGATTCGCGAAGAGCTTCAAAGTATCGAAATCGCAATGGAAAACTATGCAGTTAAACATGCAGTAGCTCTTCCTGCCAAATCGTTTGATGCTATCTTATCCGCAATTCAACAAGCAGAAAAGCCGGAGTCGGAATCTAAAATCATTCCTTTAAAATCATCATCTACCAGCGGTAATATTTTGCGCTACTTAGCGTATGCCGCTTCTTTGTTATTGTTTATTTCTGTAGCAGTTAACATTTACTACTTCAACAAATACAAAACAGTAGAAAATGAACTTGCCGATCTCCGTCAGGATAATACCTATTTAACTAACGAATTTGGTGTGTTAAAAGCAGGTTATCAAGGTTTACAATCAGAAATTAATATTGTTAAGAATCCGGCCTATATTGCCATCACTATGAAAGGTGCTGCAGTTAGTCCTGCATCAACTTCGGTTGTATATTGGGATAAAGCAACAGGTGATTTATATGTTAATGCAATCAATTTGCCACTTCCGGGAGCCGGGCAGCAATATCAGCTTTGGGCGCTTAAAGATGGCAAACCTATTGATGCCGGGGTGTTCGACATGAATGGCAACATTCAACAAATGAAAAAAATCACAGAAGCCGATGCATTTGCAGTAACCTTAGAACCTGCCGGCGGAAGCGTAAGCCCTACTTTAGAACAACTCTACGTTGTGGGTGGCGTTTAAGCACTTTTTTACCTCACTGTTTTACTTAGTATACACCGTCACAAATTTTCGATAATTGTGCATTGGAAATCATGCTATTTCCAATTTCATTTTCCTACCTTTGCCGAGCATTTAAATAAATAGTTTCGGGAAAATGGACCAGGAAGTAGTAAATAGTCAACTTATAGATTACGCTGCAATTTTTGTGCAGTTTATTGTTGTAGCCGGATTTGTTATCACTACCATTATTTTGGCACAAAAATTCGGCCCAAAACACTATTCTAAAAAGAAAATGGAGAGTTTTGAGTGCGGATTAGATCCCATTGGTAACGCTCGTCTTCCTTTTTCCGTTAAATATTTCCTCGTTGCCATCCTTTTTGTGTTGTTCGATGTGGAAGTTATTTTCTTTTATCCTTGGGCGGTTAATTTCCGTGAACTAGGTGAAACAGGATTTGTTAAAATGTTAGCGTTTATTGCGCCACTGCTCCTCGGCTACTTCTATGTAATTAAAAAAGGTGCCTTGAAGTGGGAATAAATAATTTGTCAAGGCATTGGCCAAGACAAGTAAAAACGTATAATAGTGGTAAAAGTAACAGAAGCACCTGAAATGTATACCGGTGAAGGCTATGGCCTCACTCGCCTCGAAAAAATAGTTGGATTGGCACGCGCTAATTCAATCTGGCCTCTTCCATTTGCAACTTCTTGCTGTGGTATAGAATTTATGGCAACCATGGGAGCAACTTACGATTTGGGCCGATTTGGTGCCGAACGTTTGAGCTTTTCGCCACGCCAAGCAGATTTATTGATGGTTATGGGAACAATTTCTAAAAAAATGGGCCCGGTTTTAAAACAAGTATATATTCAAATGGCAGAACCAAAATGGGTAATTGCCGTTGGCGCCTGCGCATCGAGCGGTGGTATTTTCGATACCTACTCTGTTTTGCAAGGAATCGATAAAGTTATTCCCGTTGATGTTTATGTTCCGGGATGTCCACCTCCACCTGAAGCTATATTGGATGGCATTATCAAAATTCAGGAACTTATAAAAACAGAAAGCTTTAGAAGAAGAGAATCAGACGAATATCAAAAATTACTCACCAGCTACGGAATAGAATGAGCAATCAAATAGAAAATAGCCTTGTTGAAAGTTTGCTGAAAGAGCAATTCGGTGAAGCAATTCGCAGCGTGAACGAATCGTATGGCATGCTCGATATCGTAGTAAAAAGAGAAAATATAATTGAAATAATGCAGTGGCTGCGCGATAGCAGTTTGTTGAGTTTTAATTTTTTAACCAGTCTCTGTGGTGTGCATTTCCCAAATAATAAAGGTGAAGAATTAAGCGTGGTTTACCACATGCACAGTTTCGCAAATAATAAACGGATTAGGGTGCATATATTTTTTTCGCAAAACGATGCCGTTGTGCCAACCGTTACCAATTTATACCGAGCAGCAAACTGGATGGAACGCGAAACCTTCGATTTTTACGGAATTAAATTTACCGGTCATCCCGATTTACGCAGAATATTGAATATGGAAGATATGCAGTATCATCCCTTATTGAAACAATATCCACTCGAAGACGGAACTAGAACAGATAAAGACGATAAATATTTTGGCAGATAATCATCCCCAAAAACGAAATAAAAAATGGAGAGTTTTAATCGACTTTTCGAATAATAAAAAATGAGCAACAATAAAGTAACAACAACAACCAAAAATGCCGCTCAGTTTATTAACGGTGTTGAACAAACCGATGAGGAATTAAAACAATATAATTACCTCAATCTCGGTCCAACGCATCCTGCTACACACGGTATTTTCCAGAACATTTTAAAAATGGATGGGGAAATTATTGTTGATGCTCAACCAACAATCGGGTATATTCATCGCGCATTCGAAAAATTAGCCGAACATCGCCCATATTATCAAGTAACACCAATTACCGACCGATTAAATTACTGCTCATCTCCAATTAATAATATCGGCTGGCACATGACAGTCGAAAAATTACTAGGCGTTAAAACACCTAAAAAGGTGGATTACATGCGCGTAATAATAATGGAATTAGCACGCATTGCCGACCATATTGTTTGTAATTCGGTAATAGCCGTTGACACAGGAGCGCTTACCGGATTTTTATACGTGTTTCAATGGCGCGAAAAAATTTATGAATTATACGAAGAAATTTGTGGCGCAAGATTAACAACAAATATTGGTCGAATTGGCGGATTTGAACGCGATTTTACACCCGAATTTTACAAACGTCTTGAAGCGTTTTTAAAAGACTTTCCTGCGTCATTAAAAGAATTCGAAAATATGGTAATGCGCAACCGTATTTTTATGGATCGCACAATTAATACAGGACCAATTTCTGCAGAACGCGCATTGGAATATGGTTTCACAGGACCAAATTTAAGAGCGGCAGGTGTCGATTATGATGTTAGGGTAATGACACCATATTGCAGTTACGAAGATTTTGATTTTATTATTCCAATTGGAACTGCAGGCGATACTTACGATAGATTTTGTGTGCGTGAAGAAGAAATGTGGCAGAGCTTAAGCATAATTCGTCAGGCATTAGATAAAATGCCGAAAACAAACGAGTTTTTTGCTGATGTTCCTGAATTTTATTTGCCTCCAAAAGATGCAGTGTATAATACCATGGAAGGATTAATCTGGCATTTTAAAATTGTAATGGGTGAAGTAGATGTGCCTAAAGGTCAGGTTTATCATTGTGTAGAAGGTGGAAATGGCGAGTTGGGATTTTATTTAGTGAGCGATGGTGGTCGCCAACCATTCCGTTTGCATTTCCGTAGACCATGCTTTGTTTATTATCAAGCATATCCGGAAATGATTAAAGGAGCATTATTGAGTGATGCCATTATTACGATGAGCAGCATGAATGTAATTGCAGGAGAATTAGACGCGTAATTTTAAATATCTCCCATAGCAAGGAGTAATTTTTTTATATATAATGACATCAACACAACAAATAGAATTTTCACCGGAAGCGATGCTCGAAATAAGCAGAATCGTTAGCCATTATCCGCAAGATAAAATAAAGTCTGCGCTATTGCCGGTGTTACATATTGCACAAGTGGAATTCGGTGGTTGGTTAAGTTCCGATACGATGGATTACGTTGCACGCCTTTTACATATTCAACCTATTGAAGTGTATGAAGTAGCAACATTTTATTCGATGTTTAATACCAAGCCTGTCGGAAAAGTTTTAATTGAAGTTTGTCAAACAGGACCATGTTGTGTTAACGGTGCAGAAAAAATTGTGAGCTACATCGAAAAGAAATTAAATATTAAAGTTGGTGAAACAACTAAAGATAATATGTTCACTTTAAAAACAGTTGAATGTTTAGGTGCATGTGGTTATGCTCCGATGTTTCAAATTGGAGAAACATTTTATGAGCATTTAACTAACGAAAAAGTGGAGGCCATTTTGGAAAGCCAAAAGCAAGAAAAATTAAAAGCAATTAATAATTGATGCTGTTGCATTGTAATAAATAATATGGGTCGCAAATTATTATTAGAACATCTAAATAAAGCTAACATCAACACGATGGAAGGCTATCTTCAAAATGGAGGATATCGTTCTGTTGAAAAAGCTTTAAAGAAAATGACGCCTGATGAAGTTACTGAAGAAGTAAAAAAATCAGGATTGCGTGGTCGCGGCGGCGCAGGATTTGCAACAGGAATGAAATGGAGTTTTTTGGATAGAAATTCCGGTAAGCCGCGTTATTTATTATGCAATGCTGATGAGAGTGAACCCGGCACTTTCAAGGATAGATTATTAATGGAAAAAATCCCTCATTTATTAATTGAAGGGATGATTGTTTCAAGCTATGCTTTAGGATGTCGCACTTCTTATATTTATATCAGAGGTGAATACATGTTTATTTTGCGCATTCTTGAAAAGGCAATTGCTGAAGCTTACGCGAAAGGTTATTTAGGAGAAAATATTTTAGGCAGCGGTTACTCGCTCGATTTACATGTGCATCCGGGAGCCGGTGCTTATATATGTGGTGAAGAAACAGCGTTGATAGAATCATTGGAAGGTAAACGTGGCAACCCAAGAATTAAACCACCATTTCCGGCTATTTCGGGATTGTGGAATTGCCCAACCATTGTGAATAATGTTGAATCAATTGCTGCCGTTGTACCTATTGTAAATGATGGTGGCGATGAATATGCGAAAATTGGTATCGGTAAATCAACAGGAACGAAATTAATTTCTGCATCAGGCAGTATTAATAAGCCGGGTGTTTACGAAATTGAAATGGGCATTTCCGTAGAAGAATTTATTTACTCCGATGAATATTGCGGAGGTATTAAAAATAATCTTGAATTAAAAGCATGTGTGCCCGGTGGAAGTTCAGTGCCAATTTTACCTAAACATCTTTTGTTAAACATGAGCGATGGTAATCCTCGACTTATGAGTTATGAAAGTTTAAGTGAAGGTGGATTTGCAACAGGAAGTATGTTAGGTTCAGGTGGTTTTATTGTGTATGACGAAAAGCAATGTATTGTTCGTAATACTTGGAATTTTGCACGTTTTTATCACCACGAAAGTTGCGGACAATGTTCGCCATGCCGCGAAGGAACAGGTTGGATGGAACGTGTTTTACACAGTATTGAAAATGGTCACGGAAAAATGGAAGACATCGATTTGCTTTGGGATATCCAACGCAAAATTGAGGGTAATACAATTTGTCCGTTAGGTGATGCAGCAGCTTGGCCGGTAGCAGCGGCAATTCGTCATTTCCGTCATGAGTTTGAGTATCATGTTAAATATCCTAATCGTGTATTTGATGAGGACCATGTTTATCAACCGGAAATGAAAATGCAAACAGTTTAAATTAATTGTGTTATTACACATTGAATAAATAAAATGCCAAAAGTAACTATAGACGATATTACCATTGACGTTCCTGCAGGAACCACAATTTTGGAAGCTGCACGAATGATTGGCGAAAATGTTCCGCCGGCAATGTGCTATTATTCCAAGCTTGAAGGCAGCGGCGGAAAATGTCGCGTTTGTCTTGTTAAAGTAACCAAAGGCAGCGAACGCGATCCTCGCCCAATGCCAAAATTGGTTGCCAGTTGCAGAACAAACGTAATGGATGGCATGGAAGTAAAAAACGTTACCTCACCTGAAGTAATTGATGCAAGAAAAGGTGTTGTTGAATTTCTTTTAGTAAATCATCCGCTTGATTGCCCTGTTTGTGACCAAGCCGGCGAATGTCATTTGCAGGATTTAAGCTATGAACATGGTGCTTCTGCAAGCAGATATGAATTTAAAAGAAGAACATTTGAAACACGTGATATCGGCGATAAAATAAAATTGCATATGAATAGATGCATTTTATGTTACCGTTGCACACAAGTTGCGGATCAATTAACCGACGAACGCGTTCATGGAATTGTTGGTCGCGGCGAAGTTTCTGAAATATCAACTTATATCGAAAAAGCAATCGATAACGATTTTTCCGGAAATATGATTGATGTTTGCCCTGTTGGCGCATTAACCGATAAAACATTCCGCTTTAAATCGCGTGTGTGGTTTACCAAGCCTGTTTACGCGCATAGAAATTGCACAAAATGTACAGGGAAAGTAACACTCTGGTATCAGGGAGAAGAAGTATTGCGCGTTACATCACGCAAAGATAAATGGGGCAAAAGCGAAGCATTTATTTGCAACGAATGTCGTTTCGATAAAAAACAAACAACAGATTGGGTGGTAGAAGGCCCGGCGCATATTGATAATCATTCAGTTATTTCACAAAATCATTACGAGCTGCCTTTTGAGTTACCGGTTACGCAGAAGAAGTTGAATGGTTAACGAAAATGAACAGCCGGAGGAACAGCAGGGAGTACAGCCATTTGAACAGCCGAAGGAACAGCCATTTAAACAGCCGATTGAGCAAAAGTGAGCAAAATTGAGTGATTGCAGAACGAGTCGAAAT
>JANMLV010000150.1:0-13563 GCA_031372705.1 Bacteroidota bacterium
TGCAAACGCCGGTCAAATTGACCACCCCGCGCCGACTTAAACTGACCACCACAGGCCGGTTGAAATTGACCACCTGAGGCCGGACGAAATTGACCACCTTGAAATTCATTTAGGTTCATGTTGATTTGGTAGCACGAATATACACAGTTTTGAGCAATCAAATTGTGCAAAAAGTGCCAAATAATCCAATCAGTATGAGTAAAATAAGACATATACTTCGCCTGCATAGCCAAGGCCACAGTAAATTGCAAATCGCAACCCAAACCGGAGTTGCCCGTAACACACTCAAAAAATATTTACAAACGTTTTTTTCGAGTGGATTAACCATTGAGCAAATAAATACGCTGAGCGACAAAGCCTTAGAGGATTTATTTATTAAAGTTGAAGTGCCACCGGTGAACGGTAAAATTGCTGCTCTGGCTGCATTGCTTCCGCATTACGACAAAGAATTAAAACGCAAAGGTGTAACTCGAAAATTACTTTGGGAAGAATATAAACAGTTACATCCTGACGGTTTTGGCTTAAGTCAGTTTAAACATTATTTTACTGAATGGAAGTGTCAAATGAATCCTACTATGCACATGGAGCACAAAGCGGGTGATAAACTCTATGTTGATTTTGCAGGTAATAAAATGCAAATTATTGATCGACAAACAGGTGAAATTATTGCGGTTGAAATTTTTGTTGCCATACTTGGCGCCAGTCAACTGACCTATGTTGAAGCTGTTGCATCTCAAAAAAAAGAAGATTTTATTGCTGCTTGTGAACGAGCTATTTTATTTATTGGCGGTGTGCCTGCTGCCATTGTTCCTGATAATTTAAAATCGGCTGTTACTAAAAGTAGCCGGTATGAGCCAACAGTAAACGAATGGTTTGCCGATTTTGCAGAACATTACGGCACTACCATATTGCCGGCCCGCGCCTATAAACCAAGAGATAAAGCCTTGGTCGAAAATGCTGTACGCTTAGTTTATACGCGTATTTATGCGAAATTACGGGGTATAAATTTTTTTTCAATACAGGAACTCAACGCTGCAATACTTGTAGCATTAGAGGTGCACAACACCGGCCCATTAAAAGGCCGCAACTATAGCCGCAGACAGCAATTTATTGACATTGAGCAATCTGCGCTTGCACCACTACCTGCGTTGCGCTATGCGCTTAAAAAGCAGCATTATGCCACTGTGACAAAAAATGGTCATGTATGTTTAGGTGCTGACAAGCATTTTTACAGTGTGCCCTATCGCTTTATAAAAAAGAAAGTAAAAATATTATACTCCGTCCATAGTGTAGAAATATTTTATCACTATGAACGAATTGCATTGCATACGCGTAACGAAGTCCGCGGTGGATATACCTCTGAAAAAGACCACATGGCATCCACCCATAAGTTTGTAAAGGACTGGACCCCTGAAATGTTTATTAACTGGGCTGCCTCGATTGATGAAGGTGTTCATGCTTATATCAAATCGGTATTAGCCACCAAAAAGCATCCGGAACAAGGTTATAAATCCTGTGTAGGCATATTAGGGTTAGCAAAAAAATATGGAAATGAACGGTTGATTAATGCCTGCCGCAGGGGATTAAATTATGGTATTTACAATTATAAAATAATCAATGATATTTTACTAAAGGGGTTAGATACAATCACTGATGAAGAAATAAATGAACAGCTTAAAATGCCCGCACATGACAACATACGCGGTGAAAATTACTATCAATAATACATTAACCAAATAAATAAAAACAATGAATACAACAACGTTATCAAGAATGCAAAAAATGCACTTGTATGGGATGTACAGGGCATTTAAAACAAATCTGGAGTCTGAACATCAAACAGTACAAACCTCAGACGAAACCGTAGCAGAGTTAATATTATCGGAATGGGAGGACCGACAAAACCGGTCAATTGACCGGCAATTAAAAAATGCGAAGTTTAGATATAAAGCTGCGATAGAAGATGTTTTTTACGATGACACCAGGAACTTTGACAAGAATCAAATCATGCGTTTTGCTGAAGGTGGTTTTATCAATAAAAAAGAGAATATTATCATTACCGGCAGCACCGGAATCGGTAAAAGTTATATTGCTTCTGCCATTGGCCATCAGGCTTGCAGCTTAGGATATCGTGTCATGTATTTTAACACGACAAAATTATTTGCAAAATTAAAAATGGCAAAAGCTGATGGTTCTTATATAAAAGAAATCACGAAACTTGAACGTCAACACCTGCTTATATTAGATGATTTTGGCATACAGCCCTTCGATGCGCAAAGCAGATCGGCACTTATGGAAATTATAGAAGACAGGCATGGAAAAACGTCAATTATCATCACCTCTCAGGTTCCGGTAAGCAAATGGTATGAAGTAATAGGTGAAAAAACAGTTGCTGATGCCATTTTAGATAGAATAATACATGGATCTCACCGGCTGGAACTTAAGGGAGAATCTTTGAGAAAAAAAGCACCTGCTAACCAAGAATAAAAAAAGATACTATCTTTATACAAATAAACCATTTTTTTTAACACCAAAAACAAAACATAAACCTAAAAACTTCGCCAGCAAAATTGGTGGTCAATTTGCTTCGGCCTGATGTGGTCAATTTGACCGGCGTGTGCACTCTTGACCTTGCACCGTTAAATAATATCGCTGTGAGCCAAAGCCACCATTTTTCCTTCTTCCCCTAAAATCCTGATTTACTTTCATAACATAATTATGCTCCATACACCAATTGATTGATGCTCGGACAACCTTAATATCCGCTTGCAATAATTGTGAGAGTTCCGGGATGTCCGGGAAAGGTGAGTTATTGGTTAATGCGGCAATATTAAACGAAGTGAGGGTTAGGAGCGGCCAGCGGCTGATTCCCTTTGCTTTAATAAACGATGGCATGGCAACTGCGTGAAGAAACAATGCCGGACAAGTGGAAGTGCCCACTTTAAGCATATCTTGCCAACGAACGGCTTGCTGTGCGCTAATGGACAGATATTTATTGATATACTGCTGTTTAACCCTCGGCGAGGGAACCGGATTGTAATCCTTGTTTAACTTTCTCCTGAAACGATTTCCCATGACCTTACATTTCAATTTTTTATAGAAACCATACTAAATTTGAAAAATTTGTCAGCAATTCCCCTTAAAACAACAAGAGCCATGTGTTAGTCTTAAACCTCAAATGTGTATTTACGAAACACAAAGATGAATATTAAATTTCGGAGTGTTAAGCGGCTAAGTAGCTTGGTTTTCTGTACCTAAAAGTGCAAACTATGTGTAAATAGAATAAAAACTGAATCTTAAACATTAGATTTGTTTTTAGAAACCTATTGAAACAAGTAAAGAACAAGATAAAATAGGCAAAATATTGAAACCCAAATTAAACTTTGATTATATTTTGTAAAGATTAATGATTAGGTCTGCAACGGCTGAATTAAAAAACGAATTCTTTTTTGAAAACCGACCTACCCGGTCAAAATAAATCGTTTTCAATTTGAACGCGTAAATAATGTTGACCTAATTAACCTAGATAGTATAGGAAATCAGAACTGGCAAAAATGTTATGGTGGTTTTCAGTATGAAAACCCATTACTTGCGGTCGGCTTCGGAAATGACGGATTTATTTTAAGTGGAACTTCCGCTTCAAATGATGGCGATATTCCATTTCATTATGGTGATGTATTTACAACTGATGGAGTTGCTATTAAAACTGATGGCCAAGGCAATATTCAATGGATTAAAAATATTGGCGGTAGCGGATATGAAGCATCTTTAGCTCGAGAAATTTCAAATGATAGATTACTTATTAGTACAGGAACTTCATCACATGATTTTGATTTAGATGGCATCATGCCTGAAAGTGAGACTGGAGGCGAATTAATTTGGGTTACGGATACTTCTGGTAGTATTATTAAAGAAGGTTTTTTACCTTACAATAATGGGAATTTGTCAATTAACAATATTTATGAATTAGATAGTTCTACATTTATTTTTCTAGGTTCTAATAAATTGGATACCGGAATATTTGAAGGTAATCATGGCTATTATGATGCTACGATTGCCATTTTGGATTCCTCATTAGAACTAAAGAATGTTTTCCAATTTGGTGGCAGTAATGATGATTATTTTACTGATATGTATAGAGGAATTACCGGTTATTATTTTACAGGCTTAACGAACTCATCAGACGGTGACGCTTGGGAAAACAGAGGTGAAAGAGATGCGTTTATTGTTAAGACTGATACAGATTTCAATAAGATATGGAGTTATTCTTTTGGCTCCTCGGGAACAGATTTAATTGCAGGGCTGTTTGAAATGGAAAATGAATTGATAGTTTTTGGTAGTAGCGGAATGTACGCAATTAATGATGGCGATATTATTGGTTCACATTGGGATAATTTAATAGGCGCAAATTCTGAATCATGGGTAATGAGAATTGATCAGCCTACGCAAATACTTGAATTTCATTCAGAAGTACTGATTAAGATTTATCCTAATCCTGCAGGAGATTATTTAATTGTTGAAATACCAAATGAATTTATTGATAAGAACATGGTTTTTAAATTATTAAGTCTTAATGGTGATTCAATTTTGGAAAATAAAATTTCACACTATACTCAAACTGAAATATCTATAAATAACCTAATTCCACAATATTATATTGGAATAATTGAGGAATTAAATACTGGACGCATATTAACTTCGCAAAAAATATTTATTAAATAAAAACTATTATTATGAAACGCTTAATCACTTATGGAGTCAAAATTATTTGAATTACAGATATTTTATTTTACACCAATTGATACCATCCTTATTTTAAGACATAATGGGTCAAATCCAAATTTGCGGGATTATTTTAATGATAAGGATCTCTGGCTACATGAAAATCCCTAAAATTCAATTTATTAATCAAATACTGAAGTGTATTCAAATTCTTGTTGGTTTGCAGAACCCTGATTAGTGCAAACGCCAGTTAAATTGACCACTTGAGGTGGTCAAACACTGGGCCTTGTCGGTATAATTTTTTTTGATGACAGCGACGCTGCTAGGACAGGCCACCTTGCTTGCTGGCAAGGCTCTCTTGATTCCACCCACATCTCTGCTCGCAGCTTCATCTATTTCGTTTCACTCCTTTCTTTCCACTTTAACGTCGAGCATTTAGTAATATCTTTAGCTTAAAATATTTATTTAAAAAATTAAAACTATGAGCAAAGAACTCGATTTCTTTGCCCTTTTTGACCAATTCATTTCACTAATCCTCCAATTGCTGATAGTCTTGAAACTCCCAACGACTAATTCTGCCTATCTTCATTGCAAGTGATGACCAATCTGGTTCGTCAAATCGTTCTACATACCTTTTTAGCTTATTATAGATTTTTTCATAGTTATATTCAAACGCTATTAAATGGTGAAGCCCAAAAACCATTTCTTTTTCCTCATAACTTGAAATTAACCATTTTGGCGTGCAAACAATCAGATCAAAACTTTCAAAACCCTGCTCCCCTTTTGGTCCTACAAACATTTGAAGTAGAAAACCAAAGTTATCCTCTACCTCTGGATAAAATCCAGTTAAATTTTGAATGTCAGGGCTATGCATTTTTTTTATTTCTGCTTTCATATTTTATTATGGAAATTTCACGGTGACATGACCATTGGATTATCATTGTTTAATTGCTATTTTATCTGCTTCATTAAGATGGTTGCAACCGCCAGTTAAAATCACTATAGAATTATTTTTAATTAATTTTATGAGATGCGCTTTAGGGGGCTTACAAATCAATTATTTCAAAATTTAAAAGTGTTAATTTCATTTGAGTTTTTATATTCCAATGTTTTTATTATAATTCCGCTTTCATCAAAATAAAACCATAAACCATCCTTTTTACCATTAATCATTTTGCCCTGACTTTCAATAATTCCTGTTGGGAAATAATTAGTTATAATTGTTATGCCATTTGAATACCTCCATTGTGTTATAAGGTGACCGATAGAATCGAATTCAAGGTAATTTGAATATAAATCGTTATCTAAGAAATAAACTCTAGAAAGCTTTCCTATCTTATCTAAATTATTACTTGTATCAATAGAATAAATAAATCGAAATGATTCTTTTCCATTATCATAACAAATTTTTTCCTTTATAAGACCATGGTTATTTCTATATACCCAGGTACTATCTCGCTTGCGATTCTCATTAAATAAACCTTCAATAATAGGGTTTTTATCTAATGAAATATATACCTTATACAAACCTTCAGGCAGATCAAATTTTAAATCAAAAATTGTGCTATCCTCGTATGTTTTATCAGTAAGAACACTAATTTGATTCATTAAAGCTGTATCGCCATTGACCACTTTAATTTCTTGACCATAATTTGTTATTGATTCAAATGTTATCAAAAATATCAAAATAACTTTAATCATATAACATCGTTTAGAATTCTTGATAGGTTATTGTCACCCTTCTATTTTCTAGAGTCCCGCCTGGTGTTCCTAAGTGGTTATTTGACACAATGGGTTCGAAGCCTTCAGCCCCAATAAATTGAGCATCCTTTTTTAGCGTCCTAACTAACTCCACTGCACATTTATTTTGTCTTCACCATTTTAAACTCCATAGCTTGAAGGCCCTGCGGAGCTGCTTCAATAGAATAAGTATTGCCATCAACGGCGGTTATGGTTACCGATATATCGGGTGTGGGAGCGTCTTTACCTACAACTTTGTAATATGCCTTGTTGGCCTTAACAAAAATAAGTGTATATGAACATGCAGAAGTCCATTCAACGCGGGTTTTAATTTTTGCCTTGCCCATGGTTTCGTATTGAAACTGCTCATCGCGTTCAATTTCTGTTACCATGTCACCTAATGTAATGGTGAAATTCCCTGTTTTAGCGCCACTGCAATCTACACTTTGTGCATTTAAGCACATGCAGCCAAGTAAAAGAAATATAAATGTGGTTGTTCTCATGTTTATCATTTTGAATTCAATATTAATCATAATGAATCAGTATAACAATTGTAACTTGAAATTTCCTACTCAGTTACCTTCCGCAAATATTTATTTAATGCGACACAATAGTTTTCTTTACGGCAATAATGTTGCCTTTATCGTTATAAACTACTATAAAATAAGTGCCTGATTGCAAATGTGAAACCGGTATAATATTCGATGTTATGATTTCACCCTCATAAAATTGTTGTCCTGAATTGTTAATCAAACGAATGCGATGAGGCAGGCTGTTTTCCGGAATAGACACAGAAATTTCAGTAGCTGCCGGATTTGGTGACACATGTATTGTAATTGTAGGTATATTTTCGATAATAGACGACGGTATATCCGACTTAATCCGCACACTATCCATAACCACAGGTGTTAATGGTTTATCCGCTGCGTTCACAGGCACTTCGCTAATTGCCTGCACCACCTCGAAACTATCGGTTACAATGCCGAAAACTGGATAATTTGGGTCTAAATAGATGTTGTCTACCATATTAATATAAAATTGACTGCCACCGGTATTAGGGCCGGAATTTGCCATACCTAATGCCTTTTGCACATTACTGGTCAACGTGTCAAATTCATCTTCAATGGTATACCCGGGACCACCAAAACCAGTTCCATAAGGATCGCCACCCTGAATTACAAAATCTTCAACCACACGGTGAAAAATAATACCATCATAAAATTCTTCTTCTACCAAGCTTATAAAATTTCCTGTAGTAATCGGTTGTAATGTATCATACAATTCAACTTCAAAGGTTCCCATGGTAGTGTAAAATATGATGTCGGTTTGGGCATTAACTTTTAATTCTATCAAAATCCCAAGGCTAAATAGTGTAATTAGTAATATTTTTTTCATAAGTTTAAGTTTATCTTCTATCACAAATATACTTTTTGAATTCGGAAAACTAAAATTAGTTAATTTTTGAATGCTATAAAATTAAATCAACCTTAAAACTTCGGCAGCAAAAATGATGGTCAATTTGCTTCGGCCTATAGTAGTTAATACGGCTGACTTTTGCACCCTAAAGCACCGAAACTACTGTCAAACAAAGGTCATTTTACCATTCGTGTTTCATTTCCGCATATCATTTTTTACCTTTACCTACGCACTAACATTTACATATACTGTGTCGGCACTCAAAAATATAAACTCATTACTAACCTAAAAGCACTTATACAATGAAATTAGTTAAGCTCCTCCTCTTCGTTTTGGTGTTAAGTTGTTCAACGAAAGTATTTACGCAATCGCAAGCAAATTGTGATAATATCTATCTTTCTATGGATACCATTTTCTTAATACCTGATTTTCAAACAGAAGTAACCGGTGACCTCTTTTACAATGATACCATCATGACTTTTTATCCAACCTTACTTTTACAAATACCTGAAAATCCATACATTACAACTACTGATATTATGGTGCTTTCTTCTCTCGATTCAGGATTCGTGCAGCCATATGTATTTAACATGAATTTTGTAAACACCGATTTTCCAAATAACACGGTAATTCCAATATTGCTTCATATTTTCGACAGTGATATGCCTGGTGATTCAATTGTGACCTGTTATTATCCTATTACATTAATTCTTAAAACTGATAACAGCGCTATAGCATCCTCAATTTCGGATGCAATTTCAGTATATCCAAACCCTAGCAGCGGAGATGTATTTGTTACCTGTTCATCTGAATTTATTGGCAAAACACTTACTATTACTTCAATACTTGGTGAAGTAATTTATTCAAATACGTTGTCAACAGAAAAACAATTAATCAACGCAGCAACATTTCCAAAAGGAGTGTATGTTGTTAGTGTAAACCGGCAAACAATAAATAAAATTGTGATTAGTGATTAAACTATTCGAAGTACTGCAGATTTGCAATAAAAACAGTTTCCGATTGCTTTTTTAAGCCCGATAATCAAAACAAATCGGAGTGCCATTTCATCAGTTTAATTAACCAATCGATATTAATTCGAAGCAAATTAATTTACCCAATAAAAATTAAATTTCCGGCGCTTATTACTAATATAAAGAAGGATTACTTGCTCTAAAGTGCAAACGGTAGATTAATAAACACCCCGCGTCAAAGCAAACGGACCAACATTATTGCCGGCAATTTTTTTAGGTTGATGGCAAATTTTTCTAGTTAAAAAAGCCGCTTAGTTTCAATAAAGATAATGTCTTTTGTAGTACCGTATAAATTGATGTTTTATACTTCATAATTCAACATTAATCTCATCTTGTATCCGCTAAGACTTATTCAGTCAAAAATAAAATCTGCTGCCATTTTTCAAGGATTACCTAATGACTTTTATAAAAAATTGTAAAGTGCAATCTACATATTTTGATTACCCAATTCAGTTCAAATTCTTGGTAGTAATCAATATGAAGCTAAACTGAATCATTGGTGGTCAATTTCAACCGGCCGGAGGTGGTCAGTTTAAATCGGCGCGGGGCGGTCAATTTGAGCGATTTTTGCAATTTAGAGGGACGAAACTGCAAAACTTGCAATCATTCTTGTTTTTATCGATTTTTTACTGTTACTTTACCATTACTTTTTGAACTAGGATAAGACCTATTATTTAGGGTTTATATATAAACTAAAAGAAATGGCAAGGAGCGGGTACATATCAGTAAATCTTACGTCAAAACAATTGGAGTTTGCCAAATTGTTGAATGACCTGGAATTGGACATATTTACAATAGAGGATATGCATGAATTATTCAATGTGCAATTTGATAACATCAATGAAATACTTGAAAACCTTATTCATAAAAAAATACTGTTTCGAATTGAACGAGGTAAGTTTTGTAAAGCAAATTTTAAGAATGAGTTGGCAATTGCAAATATCCTAACGCAAGATGCCACAATAGCCTATTGGTCTGCATTGAATATTCATGGTTTTACAGAGCAAATTACAAATACAATTTTTGTTCAAACAACTAAATCAAAGAAACAGAAAAAAATATTTGGTGTCGATTATCGCTTTATAAAAATAGTACCATCAAAGCAAAAAGGGATAATTAAACAGGGTTTCGGGAATAATCAATATAGAATTACCGATAAAGAAAAAACCATTGCAGATTGCTTTGATCTTCCAAAATATTCAGGAGGATTTGATAACCTAATTAGAGCATTCTATAAATCACAATTGGACAGTGAAAAATTAATTGAATACTGTAAAGCTATTTATAACATTGCGGCAATAAAAAGAATGGCAGTAATAATAGAAATTGCAAATAAAAAGGAACTTTATCCGTTTCTAAAATTTGCACACAATTTAATAAACTCAAAATACAATTTAATGGATCCATTCGGACCTGAGAGTGGCGAGTTTAATAACAAATGGAAGATTAGGATGAATCTAACCACTGATGATATTTTAAAAATTTGTAATAGTCAATATTAATGATACTTCAAAATGAAATAAAGACTATTGCGGAGCATCAAGATGTTCCTGCCTCAACAATTGATAAAGATTGGGTATTGGGTCATTTGTAAAAGCAATTTATTCACTACCCGAATGGGGAGACAATTTGGTGTTTAAAGGCGGCACTTGTTTACATAAGTGTTATATAGAGAACTATAGATTTTCAGAGGATTTAGATTTTACTGTAGTTAGTGAAAAATTTGAGCTAACTATGGACTTATTAGAATTATTATGTAAACAGATTTTTAAGCAAGCTGCAATTCAAACGCATATTGAATATTTAGAAACTTTAATATTTGAGAACAAACCTACCGGCTATGCGGCTAAAGTAAAATTTTGGGGTGCAGATCATTCAAGAAGCCAAACACCACCGTCACCTGAACGATGGGCGACTTCAATTAAAATTGAAATAATTCAATATGAAATAATGATATTTCCAACCGAAAGTAAAGGAATTATGCATCCATATTCAGACATGGCAATAGTTGGAGACACGAAGGCCATTTGTTATAGTATTGAGGAAGTAATTGCTGAAAAACTTCGCGCCCTCATCCAAAGAAAATACACAGCACCGCGCGATTATTTTGATATATGGTATTTAGTAAATCATAATGAGCATTTAAATTGGGTTAACATAAAGGAGGCGTTTGTTAAAAAAGTTAAGTTTAAAAAGTTGGAATACAATTCACCCGAAGATCTACTAACCGAAGAAACAATAAAACTATTGAATAAACATTGGGGGAACACATTGAAACATCAACTTAGACCCGAATTGTATGTAGAGCCGGATGTTGTAATTGATTATTGTAAACTACTGTTTTCAAATAACTTGTAAAACGCACTGCCGGGAAAAAACTCGTCGCCTTGTCTCGTCCTGAGATAGCTTGTCAACGCCCTCACCAAACAATCACCAATTATGTTGTAAATTTGTTATAGCAGGTAGCAACCACTTGTCCCAAAACAGTACGGCTTAAATTGAACATCATAAGTAATCGATTAAATATGTTAAAACAATTACTCCTCATTTTATTAGTCAGTTTGTTAAACATACTACACGCGCAAGTCGATTTCACCGACTCCAATCTTCCAATTGTGGTAATTAATACGTTTGGACAAACTATTATCGACGAAGAAAAAATCACCAGTGAAATGGGTATCATAAATAATGGTCCCGGCGTTCGAAATTACCTTACCGATCCATATAACGATTATTTTGGAAGTATTGGCATTGAAATACGTGGCTCTACATCGCAACAATATCCTAAAAAATCGTACGGTGTTGAAACGCGTGATGATTTGGGCAATAAATTAAATGTTTCAATACTTGGCATGCCCTCGGAAAACGATTGGGTGCTGTATGGCGCTTATCCGGATAAAACATTAATGCGCAATGAAATAACTTTCGATATTTTTGCTCGCATGCAGCCTTGGTCGCCGCGACATGTATATTGTGAATTAATTTTAAATGGTGATTACAAAGGTGTTTATTCTTTTATTGAACGCATTAAGCGTGATGAAAACAGAATTGATATTGCAACATTAGATTCAAACGATATTGCAGGTGATTCGCTCACCGGTGGGTATATTTTTAAAATTGATAAGCTGACCGGAAGCAGTGTAACAACATGGACTTCGCCCTATCAAGATAAATTACTTTATTTATATCACGACCCTGAAGATATAGAATTAACCATTGAACAATCGGATTATTTAGAGCAATATGTTACTGATTTTGAAGATGTGGTGTATAGTGCCTATTTCTCTGATCCCGATTCCGGCTTTAGAGCATATATTGATGTTTCCACTTTTGCCGATTTTTTTCTGATGCAAGAATTAGGTAGAACTGTTGATGGTTATCGTTCGAGCAGCTTTATGTATAAAGATAAAGATAGCAATGGAGGAAAAATAAAATGCGGACCAATGTGGGATTTTAATTTGTCGTACGGCAATGCCGATTATTGTGATGCATACGATACCACCGGATGGCAATATAATTTTGCAAGTGTTTGTCCCGATTTTCCAACTGAACCTCCGCATTGGTGGCCGGTGCTTTTGGAAGATGCTGCCTACCAACGATTGGTAAGATGTCGTTGGAATGAACTGCGCAGCTCTGTTTTGCATACTGATACAATTAATGCATGGATAGATTCTGTTGCAGCATATTTGGAAGAATCACAAACGCGCAATTTTGAGGCATGGGATATTTTAGGCACTTATGTGAACTGGAATTATTTTGTTGGAGAAACGTATGAGGAGGAAATAGATTATTTAAAGTGGTGGTTTAAATCGAGGTCGGAATGGATGGATTTAAATTTGCCGATTATTGATGGCGATTGTGATAAAGCGCCAATTGTTTTGGGAGAAACTGTAGTTGGCATTGAAACATTTGAAACGTATCGAACACATATTTATCCAAATCCATTTCATAATTCAGCAACGTTTGAGTTTAGTGAAATAACTGCTGAAAATCAATTGCTGATTATATATAATTTGTTGGGGGATATTGTAAAGCAGATAAATGTGGGTGCAAATATATCTTCAATAAATGTAAGTGCTGAAAATTTATCGTCAGGTATGTATTTTTTCAGATTAACGAATAGCAAGGAAACACTTGCAGCGGGGGCGTTTGAGGTGAATTAAATGAATTTGTTTGTGTGATGTGTTTGTGTGATGTGTTTGTTTCTCGCGGAGGGCGCGGAAAGAACTCACGCGGAGGCGCGGAATCGGTGTTATGTGCTTGTTTAATGCAAAGACCACAAAATCTAAATTATGTTTTGGTACGTCGTATTGATTTTGTGACCTTGGCGTGGGTTCATTTTGTGTTCCGATGACAATCGGAATTGCGGGAAACAAATACGGTGTGCTTGTTTCCCGCAAAGGCCACAAAAGAAATCCACGCAAAGCTCACAAAATCAGTATGATGTGATAAGGTATAGGTTTCCCACAGAGCGCCTAAACCAAACTTGTACATGAAAATAAAATTTTCCACAAAAAAAGAGGCTGTCTCAAAAGGATAGCCTCTTTGTTATTGTACACACTTTCTTGTTGAGAACAAGTTATATCAACTGATCAAAAAAATCGACCTTAGTTTTATGGGAAAAAGGTCATCAAAAACGGGTGTAGTATTTAAA
>JANMLV010000175.1:0-6039 GCA_031372705.1 Bacteroidota bacterium
AGGGAACCGCCGTCTGAAGAACCGGAATCTTGTGGCCCCGGGCGGAATCCCCGCCTGCTGACGCAAGTCGGGCAGGGAACCGCCGTCTGAAGAACCGGAATCTTGTGGCCCCGGGCGGAATCCCCGCCTGCTGACGCAAGTCGGGCAGGGAACCGCCGTCTGAAGAACCGGAATCTTGTGGCCCCGGGCGGAATCGAACCGCCATCTGAAGAACCGGAATCTTCCATTCTATCCATTATACTACGGAGCCTTTAAAAAGTGTTTTGCAAAAGTAATAATTAAAAGGGACGTAAGCTTTACACTGATATCTAACGTGGTGCTATATTATCAGAAGAACCGGAATCTTCCATTCTATCCCCGTCCGAATGGTTCTGCCGGGCGGGCATTATACTACGGAGCCTGTAAAAAGTGTTTTGCAAAACTAATAATTAAACAGAGACGCAACGATTAGTGATAAGGAATTGAATTAGATTTCCATTTTCTTTTTTAGATATCTTCTTCCTGCGGATGTTTTAAAATATTTCTCCCGCTGAATAGCATCTGATAACAATTCAAATGTTTCGAAGTATTTTACCTCAAATGGGATATACGGCCTGATTGATTTAGTAGTGCCGGAATTATGTTCTTTAAGTCGCTTATCGAGGTCTGCGCAGTGGCCTTTGTAATAATACTCAAAGGCTAACGATTTAATTACATAGGTATAATACATAGCATAAAACTTCTTTTCGATGCTGACCGTGCAGAAATTCCTGGCTGTTTCACAAATTGCATTTGCCATCTGAAGAACCGGAATCTTCCATTCTATCCCCGTCCGAACGGTTCAGCCGGGCGGGCATTATACTACGGAGCCAAAAAACTGTGTAGTCCCGAGCAGAATCGAACTGCTATCTAGAGTTTAGGAAACTCCTATTCTATCCGTTGAACTACGAGACCAGATAATAAAGCCTCAAAATTAATAATGTATTAGAACATTAACAGATTTCTTTAGTTGATGAGAACACAGTTAAAATGTAAAGTAAAATTATTTGGAAGGTGATCCTGACAACAATCCTAGCCTACTGACGCAAGTCTGGCAGGTTTATCTAACTGTTTCAGATGAGGAACCTGCATCAAAAGTTTAGGAAACTCCTATTCTATCCCCGTCCGAACGTCTCAGACGGGCGGGCGTTGAACTACGAGACCGTGTGTGCAAAAATAATATATTATTCTGCGGCTTAGAAATCGAAATAAGTATTAAAAAGGTCGGTTTTTAATGCCAACATGAACATGGTAGTTGGAAAAACATCCTTTTCATTCTCAAACCTTCTTATAAATATTTGGCCCTCAATATTTAAGTTAATTGAAGGATTTAGCAAATAACCTGCGCGTAAATCGGCACTTTTAATAGTTGTTTTAAGACCTTGACCTATATAATTACCATAAGAGTCAGGGAAACCTTCAATTTCGAAATCGGAGGTAAATATATCGCCACCGTTGTGGTCGGCAGCAGTTGCATCTAATCCTTTAACGGCAGATTGAATTTTAGCTTCTAAATAAAACCTTTGGAAGAAACGGTAATTCCCAATAAAAATAAACTCTCTGAAATTGGCTCCTAGTGGATGTGCAATCGGCTGATTGTAATGGGCATAATTTTGAACCGGCTCTTTACTTGCATAAGTATATGGATTGGCCTGATTCATTTCTGCCTGAACAATTAAATTTTTAATTTTAAATGGTTCAAATAATTTAAATCCTGCCTGAATACCAAATTTATTTCTATAATACCCCTCACCTGCTCGCGCAGCGGCAACGTCTAAGTCATCCATTATAAACTGCCCGTAAATAATCAATTTATCCAGTGGTGTGAATTTAATATTTGCACCAATTAAAGCATTATCGGGTGAACCCAAACCAAATTCGATAGGTCGGAAGAAAATAATCGGATTTAAATAATTTACATCGAAACCTCTATAGCGCGTGCTGTCGTTTGCAGGCCAAATTACACCTTCAAACAATCCGATTTGCACCCATGGAAATACATCCCAACTTAAATAATGAAACGAACCAAACTTACGTGTAACGCCAACTACCGAGTCGATGGTACCATTATAAGCATCGTCGAATTCGGTATATAAATTCATGTATTTAATTTTCCAAACAGTTGTAGTTATTTTAAAAAAAGGATAATACAACGCGTTATCGCTCAATAACATACTGCGATAACCATCGCCCAAGAAATTTTTATCGTGACCTAATTGGAAATTAAAATGTTTAGATGGCGTATAAGAAACATATCCTGTTGAATTGGCAAAGTCATATGCTGAACCTTTAAAATTTCTTACTTTTCCTTGTCCCGGCACCACATTATATTCCTTAATAAAAGGCACAATATAATCGGGATATTTGCCCTGATTTTCGCGAAGTGTAATATCAAACGAAACATTTCTTTTTTCACCAATATCACCTGCTAGGGAAATGCCGCGCGTATTTATCCAAAGCCCTTTGCCACCATTTTCTAAATCGTATCCTCCACCAAAATTTACTAAAGGATCGATGCGCAGATGAAAATCTTTTTGATGCACACCCACAATGGTATCATAGGCTGTCCAATTCCACAATTTACTAAAAAACCCATCGCCGGAAACTTTCTTTAAATCGAATATATCATCATAAGTAACAAACGAATCTAATTCGCTGATGCGATATGGCCTAATGGAAGTATGAAATCCTGAACCTTGCGCATGCAAAGTAGGTTCGTACCAGTTGTAAATATTTCTGTTAAGTGGTAAATAATTTTGTTGTGCCGAAACAGCAAGTGAGAGGCAACAAAGTAGAGTAAGTAGTTTAAACCGCATTTTCATTTCCTTTAATCATACTCCATACAGTGAGAAACACGATTTTAATATCCAGCCAGAAGCTCCAGTTTTCAAGATACCAAAGATCATACTGGACCCGTTTTTCCATCATAACGGGGTCGGTAGTATCACCTCTGTATCCATTTGCCTGAGCCGCACCTGTAATACCCGGTTTCACAAAATGGCGCACCATAAAGTTATTCACGATTTTTGAATATTCCTCAGTATGTTTCAACATATGTGGACGAGGACCCACAACACTCATGTCGCCAAACAACACGTTTATGAATTGCGGTAACTCATCGAGATTAGATTTACGCAAGAAACTGCCTACTCTTGTAATACGCGGGTCGTTCTTCGTTGCTTGTTTGGTGTCTGCCTCCGCATTCACTTTCATTGTGCGAAACTTGTAACACAAAAATTCTTCGTTGCCTTCACCACTCCGTTTTTGTTTGAAAAACACGGGGCCGCGCGATGACAATTTCACAAACAATCCAATAATGGGGAACAACCACCATCCCAATAAAACAAAAAACAGTAACGCAAAAAAGATATCGAAAAGTCGTTTTTGCAAACGGTTATAAATATTGTCTAGAGGTTCAGGACGAATGCTTAAAATTGGTGTATTACCAAAATATTCAATATTTACTTTTTTAAATTGCTTGCTGATATAATTGGAGAACTCAGGCACAATGCGGAATCTGATTAATTTTTCATTACTAAACTCCATTAAATCATCCACATAATCGGTCATTTCGGAGGGCTGCAATGCGAAATAAATCTCATCAATATTATTAACGACACAATAATTTTTAACTGCATTCAAATCTCCTATAACTTCACTCATAGATGTTTCAGGGTCATCAAAATACCCCATAAATCGATAACCGTATTCGTTGTGCACTTGAATTTCACTAACAAATTGCAACGATGCATTTGTGGTTCCAATAACTATTATTCTACGATAATTACCTCCGCGTGCGCGATAGCGTTTTAAATAAGTTTCAAAACCTATTCGCCAAGCTAAATCAATAACGGTAAAAAATATGTAAGTGAATGCTAATTGCTGACGAGAAAACTGGTAACCTTTTATCAAGAAAAGATACGTAAAGGTCAACAAGGCTTGAAATGCGAGCACTTTTACAAAACGAAAAACCAGGTGTTCATATCCGGTTCGGCGTTCGCGTTCTGTTTTGTAGTAGTTGAAGACACTTGTTACCAAAAACCATATCAGGTTAACGGCAACTAAGAGCATGGCAAATTTACGGTCGCTGGAAACTTTAGAAATGCGGTCGAAACTGATAAGCATAGCCAATAAGAACGAGGCATTTAGCAGCAAAATATCTACTAAAAAGTAAACTAGTTCTAGGAATTGGGAATATCTTCTTACCATGGTTTTTGGATGCCGGTCGATTATCAGATGTTAAAGCTTGTTAAAAGGTTGCTTCACAAATGACAAGAAAACGACTGATTTTTTGCGAATCTGCTGTAAAATTACCGAATAGGGCGCAAATAACTTAACCCATATTAATAAAAATCACATTTAATTAAACCAGTGTTGCCACAAACTTAATAAGTGATGGATGTAGAATATCCGCCGCAGGTTTCAATTTATCACCTATTAGCACGGTTTTCATGCCAAGGTTTTTGCCAAATTCCATATCACTTCCTGAATCGCCAACAATAACCGATTTATTAAAATCGATTTCGGTAAACAGCTCCTTTGCATCAAATGCCATACCCGGCCTTGGTTTGCGATGTGTTGAGCCTTCATCACTAATATCGGGGCAATAAAAAATGGCATCAATTCTACCGCCGGCTGCTTCCACAGCATCCATCAAACGCATATGTATTTCGTGTAAATCGGTTTCCGACATCAGGCCGCGGCCAACGCCTCGCTGATTGGTTACTATAATAATGCGCCCGAATTTTTCGGCGCAAATGGCCAATGCCTCTTCCACACCCGGTAAAAATTCAAATTGCTCCCAATTACGCACATAATCATGGTCAATTTTTCGATTTAAAACACCGTCTCTGTCGAGAAACAATGTCCAAGAATTATCGATTAACCATTCATTATTTTGCATTGCTATTACTTGCCTTTGAAATCAGTTTGTGCACGTTCGTAATCTTCAGGAATGCCAATATCAATAAAATATCCTTCCGAACGCAATCCGTAAATTTTTCGATTAACGATTTCCTTTTCTAAAATTTCTTTTTCAAACGAAAACACTTCGGGTAGTTCAGGATGGAATATTTGTTTATTCAAACAATAAATACCACCATTAATCAGTCCTTCATCTAAATATTTTTTTTCCAAGAAACCTGAAATTCTGCCATCTGCATCTAAATCAACCGTGCCGTACCTATCGAAGCGTTCCATCTTTTTTAAAGCAAGGGTGAGTAATGCATGGTTGTGTTGATGTAATGCTGATAATTCAACTAAATCGACATCAAAAAACGTATCGCCATTTATTACAAAAACATTATTTCCTTTCACATAATTGCAAGCCTGCAAAATGCCGCCACCGGTTCCAAGTGGATTCGATTCGATGGAATAAGTAATATCCAACGATTCATATTTATCGCCAAAAAAATTAATTATTGTTTCATGCAAATAGCCAACCGCTAATACGGCATGATTTACTTTATGCTGAATAAGGTAATCTAAAATATACTGCAAGAAAGGCTTTCCGGCAACGGGTGCCATTGGCTTTGGCACTTCTGAAACAACTTTTTGCAATCTAGTTCCGAAGCCACCTGCAAGCACTATTGCTTCTCTAATCATGGACGTTCAAATAGTTCTGCTTCTACCAATTCGCAGATAATATGACCGAGCATAATATGACTTTCCTGAATGCGCGGTGTATCGCTTGAAGGTACATTAATCAGGTAATCGCAATTATCTTTCATTTTTCCACCCGATGCACCGGTCATGGCAACAATTACCATTCCGCGTTCACGTGCAACTTCAAAAGCCTTTAAAATATTCTCTGAATTTCCTGAAGTAGAAATACCAAAAAGGAAATCGCCTTTTCTGCCTTTTGCTTTTAATACGCGCGAAAAAACCTGGTCGTATCCATAGTCATTTCCAACCGCAGTTACATAAGATGAATTCACATGCAACGCTTCTGCATCTAAAGGTGGGCGATCGAAATAAAAACGACCTGAAAATTCAGCTGCTAAATGCTGAGCATCAGCTGCA
>JANMLV010000178.1:0-4335 GCA_031372705.1 Bacteroidota bacterium
AGGACGCCAAAATTATAAACGTATCGCACAGCAACCCAATTATTTTGGATAAAAAAGAATGCACATGCGTTTGGTTAATCTATACATTTTCACAAGGCTTGTTTTCACTGTAATTTACTAAATTTTGGGGAATTTTGTAACACATTATCCACATTCAGAGCCAAAGTGTGCATTGAGCGTTCACAAATAAACTATGGTAAATCTGTCAGATAATGGAAAAATATTTGTATCTAAATTGACCTGAAAACAATACTATTTAAATGGAGATAGCCCTTGTTGTAAATTGATATTCAACACTTTATGTATTGCTAATCATGTTTGTGCGCACGTTTTTTTATCATTCCCCCTTTTGTGTCTCTAATACTGCTCATCACCACAAATGCATTTTTATCAATCAATTCTATTTCTGCATTCAACTTACTCACCTCTAATCTGGTGATAACTGTATAAACGATATCTATCTCCTTATTGATATGCCCGTGTGAGCCAAAACCACGTTTTCCGTTAAATATGGTAACACCTCTACCAAGCTTGTTGGTTATCATATTTCTAATATCGTCTGACTTATGTGAAATAATGGTAACACCGGTATATTCTTCAATACCGTCAAGAATAAAATCAACTGTTTTTGATGCTGCCAGGTAGGTAAGCACCGAATACATGGCTGTTTCTAGTGATAATAAATAAGCTGCAACAGAAAATATAATGATATTAATAATCAAAATAATATCGCCAACGCTTAAACCGATTCGCTTGCTGATATTAATTGCCAACACTTCGGTTCCGTCAATTACACCGCCGCCTCGCATAGCCATACCAATTCCTGCACCGAGAAAAAATCCCCCGAAAATAGACACTAACAATTTATCTTCAGTAAGAACAGGGTAAGGCACAAATGCCACTACCAGCGCAAGTGCAATGATGCCGAGTGCTGTTTTTATTGCAAATTCAATGCTAATTGTTCTAAAGCCTAAAACAATGAATGGGATGCTGATAGCAACTAATAATATCGAAAACGGCATATTGCTTTTACTTGCAATAAGTAA
The DNA here is from genome assembly GCA_031372705.1 of Bacteroidota bacterium. Classification (GTDB taxonomy): domain Bacteria; phylum Bacteroidota; class Bacteroidia; order Chitinophagales; family BACL12; genus UBA7236. Next base: position 1,047 of record JANMLV010000178.1, read on the forward strand.
TGAAATACCTACTGCCCCGCCGTCAATAAAATCATTTGGCAATAAAAACGCCTTCAGTCCAAAGCCTGCAGACCCTACACCAATTGCTATCAATAATGCACTTTTAACAATTTGTCGTGTGCTTATAATAAATTCCTGAATGTTTTTCGCGAGTTCATATTGCGAAACATTAGCTACGGCTTTCCCTTTCTTTTTTAGTTTTCTAGATACTGTATTTACGATTATCCTTTTAATGAATTTAACCATTTATTGCTATTCATTTTTTATATGTTTCCAAATATAATCAAACAAAGTCATAACAGCAATTTATAATTCCACCACTAATAAAATTATAAGCAAAATGGGCAAAAAAAATCTGCAAACAAGCCAGTTATTTGCAGATTCAAAAAATTGAAATGTATTTATTTAAAAGCATCGATTCCGGTTATATCGGCACCGGTAATTAATAAATGAATATCGTGTGTTCCTTCGTAAGTAATTACACTTTCGAGGTTCATCATGTGGCGCATAATGGAATATTCGCCTGTAATGCCCATTCCGCCTAACATTTGGCGTGCTTCGCGGGCAATTTCAATGGCAATTTGAACACTATTTCTTTTCGCCATAGATATTTGTGCGGCTGTAGCTTTATTTTCATTCTTTAAAACGCCTAATCGCCAAACTAATAATTGCGCTTTGGTAATTTCAGTAACCATTTCAGCTAATTTCTTTTGCTGCAATTGGAAACCTGCAATTGGCTTACCGAATTGCGTGCGTTGCTTTGTATAGCGCAATGCTGTATCATAACAATCCATAGCTGCGCCTATGGCACCCCATGCAATACCATAACGGGCAGTTGATAAACAACTTAATGGACCTCTCAATCCCTTTATTTCCGGGAAAATATTTTCTTTAGGTACTTTCACATTATCAAAAACTAATTCGCCGGTTGCGCTGGCGCGTAAGCTCCATTTTCCGTGTGTTTCAGGTGTGGTAAATCCTTCCATTCCGCGTTCTACTATTAAGCCGCGAATTTTCCCCTCTTCATCTTTAGCCCAAACAACAGCGATATCTGCGAATGGAGAATTACTAATCCACATTTTAGCACCATTTAATAAATAATGATCGCCTTTATCTTTAATATTAGTAATCATACTTCCCGGGTCAGACCCGGCATCAGGTTCAGTAAGTCCGAAGCAACCAATCATATCGCCGCTACCTAATTTCGGTAAATATTTTACGCGTTGTGCCTCACTGCCATATGTATAAATCGGATACATCACCAAACTACCCTGCACACTCACAAGCGATCTGATACCACTATCGCCGCGTTCAATTTCTTGCATAATTAGGCCGTAAGCGATATTGTCTAAACCACCTCCGCCATATTCAACGGGAATGGTAGGGCCAAAAGCACCAATTTCGGCTAAACCCTTAATTAAATGCTTTGGTGTTTCAGCTTTTTGAGCATATTCTTCAATAATTGGAGATATTTCTTGTTTCACAAATTGTCTAACCGTGTCGCGAATCAACTTATGTTCTGTTGTAAGTAAGTCGTCCAGCTGATAATAATCTACTCCTTCAAAAAGATCGTTTGGCATAGTATTAGGTTTAATTTTGGGGCAAAGTTAAGGTAAAGGGATTAGTTTTTGAGTAGATGTAACGATTCACTTATTGTGTTTGTTCAAGCATAGCTAAAATATATACCAAACCAATATGGGAGTAATGGCTACACTTGTTTTGCATACGCTTGTTACTAGCGTTTTCATGATTTTACCTCCGGCAGTGTGCCTCAAGCGAGGCCTGAGCTCTAATGGCCTCCCTCCTACCTAAATCATTTCATTTTTCAGGAAATTATGAGTTTGTAATTGCTTTTGGACTAAAAACACATACCAAGCCGTTTTGCAGGGCGAAGATTTCCGAATGCTGCATAGGTCCAAAGAACCGAATTGTCGGCAACTTTTTGTTGTGCTAACCCCAATCTCCACTCTCACCTCATGCAGGCTGTTGCGCTGCATATATACCACCTTTTGGCGAAAATGTAGTGCTATTTTTTATTTACAATTTTTATAAACCAATTTAATTCAAAAAAATAAAATTATGAACAAAGAACTCGATTTCTTCGCACTTTTTGACCAATTTATTGCTGACAGCAAATCAGGTAAACGGTTAAAGAAAAACGGAACCAAAATTCGGAACAATACTGTAGAAAGATATTGTTTGGTGCGGAATGAAATATTTCGCTTTGCTGAACTAGCTGACTTCAAAATGCGCATAAAGGTTTTGCAACGATTAAACTCAAGAGCATTAAAGTCAGAGCATGTATATTGGAAACGGTTCTATAGAAAATATACTGATTATTTATATGCTTTAGGGTGTTTTGATAATTATGTTGGAGCACATTTTAAAGTGGTAAGAACCTTTTTCAATTATTTAAAAAAAGATAAAGCAATTTTTACCGGTGATGTACATTTCAATTTCTACATCCGTTCAGAAAACATTCCAGTAACTGTATTATCGCCTGAACAGTTACAGTTTTTAATTAACAATTTTGAATTTGAGCAGTCACTACCGGCGTATCTAAAAAGGGCGAGAGACATTTTTGTTTTTGGTTGCACTGTAGCCTTGCGATTTTCTGACTTAATGCATCTCACTAATAAAAACATTGAGCGTTCTGCCAATTCAGTCTAATTGAAAGTTCGATCAATAAAAACATCAACAGACACCCGAATAAAATTACCCGACTATGCATTGCAAATTATTGCGACATATAAAGGAAATAAAACGTTACTACCCCAATTAAGTAATAACCGCCTTAATTTAATATTGAAAGAACTTTGTTTAAAGGCAGGCTGGACATATGAAGTAGGTAAAAAGCGCGAGCAAAAAGGTGTCCCTAAAGAAATAAACATTTCAAAGAAATCCGGTAATAAATCACGTGTTTACCGGTTTTGCGACTTAATAACAACCCACACAATGAGAAGGACTGCCATTACTACCCTTTTAACACTTGGAATGCCGGAAATTATGGTTAGAAACATTTCTGGCCATTCTTCAAACAGTAAGGAGTTTTATAAGTATGTAAGTTACGCCCAGCAATTCATTGATATGGAAATTGATAAGGTTCATCTCGCACTTAAAATTAACTAAAATTTACCTCTAAAAATTTACCAAAATATGCTAAATATGTAATTTTTACGTTATTTTTAGCCAATGAACTTTACTACTCCTGAAAGGACTTCAAGTATATTCGGTTATGGTCCGTTCGGGATGATAACCTTTGGGAGAAGTTGGGAGGCTGGAAGTGAGT
>JANMLV010000199.1:0-3129 GCA_031372705.1 Bacteroidota bacterium
AACTAACAAACTCAACTCCTATTGCCTTAAAAAGCTCGCGTTGTTTATCTGTCATGCCTCTAAATGCTGACAAAATAACACCTTCATCAGGGTTTGATGGTTTAAGTATCTCAGGCACCTCGAAGCCTTCCGCTAGTGCTACAAGTTGATATATTCTAAGCTCGAACTCTTTAGCCAAAGCTTCTAATAAGGCTTCACCCGCCCCATGCTTACCATTTTCGATTCTTGATAGATTGGCAGCAGATGTCCCAGTTCTAAACGCCAAGTCATCTTGACTCCAGCCCCGTTCTTCGCGCAGTTTTTTAATAATCTTGCCTAATTCCATAGTGCAAGTATCAAGCTAGCTTACGAAAATCGCAAAATCGTTTTTGTCAACCTATATGATGTATATTACGTTTTTAGTAATGATTGTTAGTTAATCCCCAATAATCACTAGGATTCTCAATGATGCAATTTCAGCATGTTTTAAAAATTACACTTTATTTTGTATTGTTATTGGCCAGTGCTCCAATAATAGCTTACGCAGAAAATAAACTTGATGTAGTTCCAAGCAAAAAATATTTCGATGAATATTTGTTAATGCAAGAATTTCAGAAAAATAAATTATTTGACGAAATGATTGAGTCAATTGACCAAAATCTTAGAATAGAGGCAAGAGAATGTGGGTTTATAAATGCCTCTTATACTCCTAGTCAAAGAAAAATAACTATTTGTTATGAATACATGAAGCGTGGTGATGCCGAAATCGATTATTTATATCCTAGAGAATCTGTAAATGCACGTTCCATGCTAAAAACGGGAGTATTGATGAGCGTACTGCTCCATGAGTTGGGGCATGCAATTATTCATCTAAAAAACGTGCCAGTTCTTGGAAATCAAGAAGATGCAGCAGATGCTATCGCAACAATCATATTGCTGGAATTTGCAAAAAAGTCACCTCAACAAGGAAAATCAATGATTGTAGGGAGTCTAGCGCATGACTGGGGAACTAGAGTTGATGGCGTGACTAAAGTTTTTGCAGGTAAAGATTTGTTTGCAGATGAGCATCCTTTAAATGAGCAAAGAGTTTTCAACAGAGTATGTTTAGCTTATGGAAGTAACCCAGCTTTGTTTATTGATAGTGCTAGACAACTTAAATTGCCAGAAAATCGAGCTAAAAGATGCCAGTATGAATATCAAAACACTAAGGAAGCTGTTGACGAGTTAATTGGAAGCAAATTTCAGTAACATTAAGGGGATTAAATGAAGTTACTAAACAGTTTTGCTATTTTTGCCATAAGCTTTTTTTGTGTTATTTCGCTAGCTCAATCTGCAAACGATACAAGCAAATCCGAAGACGCATTTTTTGAAGATGCAATGAAACCAACTCCACCACCACTAGCTAAGATAGAAAATGTGTTACGTACTTATGCAAACACGATTGGTTGTGATTTTTCGATGAATCGTAAAAATATTGTAGAAATAGATATTGATAAAAGCGAAGATGAAGAAAAAGAGTTTGTTGCACTATTCAATATTGACGCAGGTTGTCTTGGTGGAAGCGGAACTGGAAAATCTAGTATCGCGGTTTTGAAATATAGAGACATATTTCATAAAGACGAGATTTACGTGCGTGCAGAATTGTCTGAGCCCAGTGTTGCAAGTTATGGATTCCCTAGACTCATTGACCACATATTTGTTAAAAATGGCCAGCTTTGGTATACAGGAAAAATTAACAAGAAAGGTGACGCAAATAACTTACCAACATTCACAGTTCAAGCAAAACTTAAATTGGTTAAAAAAGAAACATCAATAGATAACCATAAACTAACTAACCTATTTTATTGGCAAAGCAGCAATAACTATGAGAAATAACATAGCCACATAAATTCTGACCAAGTTATTTATTAACAATTTTGGATATTAAGTTTATTATGCTGATACAAACTAAGTCCGAATATAAAATTAAAAAATAGGGGTTGATAATGGAAGATGTTTACACAGTTCTTGCATTTATAGTGGGCATAATTTCAGGTTGGTCATTGAAATTAATCTATGACCGCTCATCTAATAAGGTCACTCAAAAAAACAATACGGCTGGTGGAGACATTGCTGGCAGAGATGTTAACAAATAACTCATAAATTCCTGAGTTAAATTCGTGAATACCCAAATTGGTAATAGAGCTGACAGAGATATCGCTGGTCGTGATATCAACCATTTTAACAATATACCTCGCACGCATATGTCGCTTCTTATCGAGCAATATAGAGCAGAGGCTAAATCTGACCAGACGCTTTCAAGTTTAATTGAAAAACTAGAACATCTTTTTTCCAACAACACTGCCACTGATATTCGTAGCTTAGATGAGAAACTTACTTCATCTGGACGTGAAGATTTGCTTAAAGAAGCTCTCATAAAAAAACAATCTGCAAATAAGATGATTATGCGTAATCAGGGTTCAAAATCAGCACAATTGATTTTTGTTTACTTACTTGCAGAGATTGTTGTAAATTTCGAACAAATAGTGCGGCCAATGATTCAAAGTGGTAATAGCAGAATCGACGTAGATAAGGCAATCTTGGATGGAGTAATCAATCCTGCACTTAATACACTTGAAGAAAACCCTTTAATGTTAAACAAACTTGATATTCAGGGCTTTTTATATTTTTTGGGTGGAAATTGCCACATTAGGTGGGATTAATGTTAATTTACAATCCGACCTTAGACCCATATCACTGTGCAATAAGAGTTTTGGCAATTCTAGAATTTGGAAATAAAAGAAATTTACCAATTGATTCTGTAAGAATTGCTGAGTTCTATTTAGCATATCCGTCAAAAGTTGGCTCTATAAGGCTACCAAACGAATTGCGTGCAATACGCAAGGTTTCAAGAAAATACGAAACACCATACCGAAATCCATTTGACATAAAAGCAACCTTTCAGCGTATGCATCCAATTTTTCAGGCATCAATTTCAACGCTTGCTGCTGCTGGATTCATAACACCAGAACTTATAAAACAAGATTATCTCGAGAGAACTGACTTGTCGTTGCCAGTAGACCTTAAACATGCTGTTGCTGACTTTCAATCTAGACATGCCGAAATAAGAAGATTCATTATAGATGAGCTCACCTCAATAAACCTTTTAGG
>JANMLV010000200.1:0-6813 GCA_031372705.1 Bacteroidota bacterium
ACCAATAATTTATAGTTTGGCAACTTTAGGGTGGTCATTAAATAAAGACTTTAATCAATTAATACGTTACAATAAAAACGGACTTACCAAAGGAAGTGGCGGAAACCCAACTACTGAAATGATAAAATTAATTATTAGTAAGGTGGTATATTTTGCTATAATTCTGGTGTTGCCTGCTTTAATTACTTCATATGGTTTCGGCTTTATTCTGTTAGGCTTTTTAATAATGCAGTTTGTTACAGGGTTGCTGGTTACAACTATTTTCCAATTAGCTCACGTAATTGAAGAAACTGATCATCCATTGCCAACCGCAGATGGTGAAATTGAAAATGCATGGGCAATTCATCAATTAGAAACAACAGCAAATTTTGCTAAACGCAATCGTATTTTAAGTTGGTTTGTGGGAGGATTAAATTATCAGGTGGAACACCATTTGTTTTACAATATTTGCCATATACATTATAAGAAAATTGCCCCAATTGTGAAGCAAACTGCTAAAGAATTTGGTATATCATATCACGAAAAACAAACATTTTGGGATGCACTTGGGTCACATATCAGGGTGTTGAAAAAAATTGGAAATAACTACGCAGCTTAATGCGCTTAATCTTATTTAATCCGGATTTATTTCCGGATTTTTTTTTGCTGTCAATTGCCGACAATTTTTTCTGTTTCGGATTTTTATAATATGCGAGTTGTTATATATAGCACCGGTTTAAAGTGTATAATAGCATGGCGATGCAGTGCTAATTTATTAATCACTACGCTGATACTAAAACATTACATGTTCAATTTTGCAACAGCAATAAATTAATCAATCATATCAAATGGACGATCCGGTTGAGGTATTTCTTCACGTGTTGTTCCGGTTGGACTTATAAAAAATAATAACAACATTACACCGAATAATCCAAGATTAACATAGTTGCCAATATCGCTGTAGGGCTGATGCATTATAGTTAAGAAAGCTGTTGTGCAAACACTGATAACCCACGTGCATTTAATGTAATCTAACAACACTTTTTGCTTTTTATTTATAGTGCGTAAAACGTAGGCTAAGGCAACTCCTGTAAAAGCTATAATTAAAAACAATTCTTGTCCTTCCCAATGTAAAATGCGAAATAAAGCCCCTATAATGTAGAAAAACATGGCAATTAAAATAGCACGATAATATTGTGTACAATATATCGTGCTTTCGCGCAACATGAGGTCTAAAGCAACTAGTTGAATTATAAATAAAATAGTTGTAATAGCGTCGCCGCTTCTGTTTAATAATATACCAATAACCCCAACAATAATTAAAATTAAGCGAATTGTAGTGGCCGGGTAGGGGTGAACTTTCATGCTGGCTTATTGGTTTGCTTAATGAAGCGTTATAAGTTAAACGCCAAATTGACGCAAATGATGGTCTAAGTGTTTTATTGTTAATACATTTCATTCTTCTGCCGAAAGTTTACCGAAAATAGGATGTTTTTTCTGTTGAATTTTTTCAGGTGCAATTGCACTTAATCGCTGAATTAATTCAATTGCATATTGCTTTTCCGAATCAAAATTGCGGTCATTGTTTACTACAAAACTTGGATCTGTAGGCAATTCCTTATTAAAAGGCTTTTCATTAATAATACGTTTCTTAATTAATCGTCCAAATAGCCATCCCGCAGCCGATTGCTTCGGCGCTATTTCTCCTAATGCAACCTTTATAGGTTGTTGAATATGTGCCAACATTTGTGAAACAGTCATTGTTCCCCACATATGCTGTGAAATTGGTGTTAAGTTATTTATCCGGTGAACAAAATTTTCTGCATCTGCTTTAATAAATATGCTGCTCATCTGTATACGATTTTAACGTTAATTAATTTCAAGCTCAACCAAATCGAACAATACAAATTGTAATGGTGTTGGTGCAATTGCCGAACCGGCCGACAATCTTAAAATGAGTACATCATCAGCTTCAAAAGTTGCATTTGCACTTAAAATTACATCCTGCCAAGTGTTTTCTGTGCCTTCGTAACTTGCAATTACATTGGTAACCTCCGGGTCTATTTGCTGTAACAATTGAACTTTACCTGTCCATCCTCCAAAAACATTCATTTTGCAATTGGCATTTATCGTTTTATTTCCGATTAAATTTTCAACCTTGAAATCAGCTGAACCTTCGGCGGGGAATTCAGCCGGAGTTATTTTAATTGAAAAATCACCGCCATTTTCCGGTACAAGTGTGCTGAATTCAACATTATTCGTAATCCACCCGGAAGTACTGAAAATGCCATTCTCTTCGAATGAATAATTATCAATCAAATTATTCGCGGAAGGAATTTCTTCTTTTTTGCATCCCGCAACCAAAGTAATAACTATTGCAACGGTTAGTAAATTATTAATTCTAAGCATAAACTGTTATTTAGTAATTGAAACGCTATTAAAATTGCATTTAGTGTGCTTTCAAATGCTGCCCGAATAAAACCTTTAAATTGTTGAATTGATATTGCAACGCACATTTAAGGGTAATATTTTTATAGTCGAAGTACTTGAAATCCCAAAATCAAGTGAAATTTTGTTATAGCTTATAGCAAATATAACGAATTCAACTTAAATAGCGGTGTATCAGTTGGCTTACCGCTAGGTAGTTTTGCGCCTCTTTCTTTGAGAAAGGTTTGAGGGAAGCCGTAAAGAAGCAATGATGGCCATTTAGTTCCAGATGTAGTTCCCTAAATTTGCTCAATCCTTCAGCCAGTTCGTCCCGAAATGGTATAAGTTTGTTGGAATGAGCATCGATGGCAATTTGAAATCGGCGATTAAACTTTTTATTGTTGCTAAGTTCATGGTCGCGCCTGCCAAATAAGCTTAAAACAATTAACTCTAAATTGGTAGGATGAACTACAATATGCGGGTAGCTTATTTTAGTGTAGGCATAGCCCAAAATGTAATTATCTTGTACAAAGTATTTTTGTCCTCTACCGGGGGTTGCTATATTTTGCGAGGTTAATAAAAAACAATAATTATTGGAATCCTTTAATTGGAATGTGAATTGAGGATGCACATTGTCGTTTTCACGCAATGTTGAAGAAAATTCTCTAATAGTTTCGAAGTCGAATGTTGATGCTAAATATTGTTTTTCCTGCAATAACTGAATGCAACTTTCTTGATAGGCTAATGCTTCCTCATTTGCTTTATTTATTAACGCCATTTCGCGTTCGTAACGCTCGTCGTTCATGCATTACTTATTTTTATTGTTCATAATACCCAACTGTGCCACCAACCCAGGTTTTGTTTTTATTAAAATCTACACCTATCATTTCACCTTTACTTAATCGAGCTAAGTTGATTACTAAAGTAGGTCTGGCTTTATCTTTTTCCCATAAATACATTAATCGAAGCTCCGCTTTTGCAAAATCATCGAGGGTTGCTACAATAGGCTGATAAGTTACCTTTCGCTGTAAAATAAAGTCTTGCCCATTGGGCATTACACGTGCAACATCATCTGTTGTTACATTAAATATTACACCGTGTCCGGCAAATGAATACAATGGTTTTAAAACCCAGTTTTCTAAATCTGAAGGAATTGATTTTAAGTCAGCAATAAAGTGTGTTTCAGGAACATATTTACTTTTAATAAATGGCAATGTATATTTACTTATTCTAAAAAACCAATTAGGATGACAAACCCATTCCACATCAGCCGGTTCAATTAAATTCCATTGACGAATTAAATCATTTCGCAACTGTAATTCATCAAAAATTAATCGATTATAAATTCGTTTTATATGGGTTTTTTCACCCTTGTGCATATAAAAGAGTTGGTTACCTTCTTTAATGATTTCTGATATACAAACAGGTTCAATCCCGAGCATTTCTTTTGTTAATTGAAAGTCAATCCAAGTTTTCTGCTTGTCGGGTTCAATTTCCAAAATAATTACATTTTCAATATTGTAATCGCCTATGATATTTTCTTTCAACAGTTTAATATAATCTGCTTCATTTAAACCATTAAATAAATGACTCACATTATCCGGAATTTCAAAATGTGCTTTATATTGTTTTCCCAACTCATGTTGCCATGCGTAAAGCGATGCAAATCCTTGCATTTCAATAAGCTGTGGTATGAGCGTATCATTTTCACCTTTACAAATGCCGAAGTCCAACGCAATAAATACCGGTTTACCTTCATCTCCCGGTACAAAAACATTTTTTGGTATGGCACTATCGCTTTTTGACTTGAATCCGGGATCGCATATCATGTCAATAATATCATTGCCGGCAGCTATAACTTTTGCTGTAAATTCTTTGGGAATAAAAATAGGGGTTTCGCAAACTTTAAATTCTATTTGCCGGTTAAAGCGTTGCTGACAAGCTTGGAAAAAATCTTGATATTTTTTTTCGGTAAAAGCTTGGTTATATTGTTTTCGTATTTGCGGTATCATTAGGTGCAAACTTACTCAATTACAACAATTGATGGAAGTAAAATCAACTGTTATCATTTGTCCATTTTTAGCGCATTTATAGAAGAGCGCAAGAAGGAGGGTAGCACTTCCTTGTGTGTAAGTGGCAGTTTATCTTGATCGGTAAGGTTTCTAATCATTTCGTCTAACTTCCATTCACCATGGTGTTCAAGTATCGACTGTCGTTTCTCAGGTTTAGCAAAAAGACGTAACATACCTTCGGCATCGGCTTCAGGATGAAATTGTGTCATATACATGTATTCCCCTAAACTCATTGCCATTACTGCTCTAGGTAAGGGAACATGTTCGCGCTTTTTTTCAACAGCCAAAATATTGGCACCAAGTTTTGATAGTTTATCCAAATCAGGCTCAATCAACTGCCAATCGCGACTATCTACAACATAGTAAGGGTCGGGGAGGTGTTTGAAGTATTTGTCGTGTTTCGATGCTTCCGTTTTATGGATTGGGAAAACACCGAATGCGTTCGACCTGCGCTTGCAAACATTCCCTAGCTCAAAATGCCTGCTTATTAGTTGAAACGAGTGGCAAATGCCAAAAAAATACTTCTTTTGCCGGTATCCACTTTGGTTGTGTGACCAAATGTCATCAACTAATTTAAAGAACTTAGTTTCCCACACTTCCCCTTCTCCATCGTATGGACTTCCCGGCCCGCCGGAAGATATGAACAAATCATATTGCTTTTCGGGCATCTCATTTTTGTAACGCACATCAAATACTTTCCAGTCAATATCGTCCGAAAAAGCCTGTGCAATTGCCTTTATACAGCGCATACCCTCGTTAGGTGCATTGTTGTACATGTCCAAAATGGCAAGTTTTAATTTCTTTTTGGCCGGCATTTTCGAGTGCGAAGGTATTTATTCTTAAACTGCCAATGGTTGCAGGTTTTCCACTTATGTATAAAACACTTGATTTATTGTTAATAGTTCATTCATATTCTATTTAAATTTTGTTATTTTTGAATCGTTATCCTGTTTTTGAACCGACGTGAAACAATTTAATATGAAACACACTATTTTGGGGATTTTCTCCATATTGGCTATTGCCTTGCATCTGTCGTATGCACCTTTGGTAGCGCAAACACCCCTTGATTCTACTGTTAGACCAAATATTGTATTTGTAATGACAGATGATGCCAGGTTTGATGAATTTAGACCAACCGGCGCTCCTGATTGGTTTGTAGCACCAAATATTGAAAGAATTGCAAACGAAGGCGCTAATTTTACCAGAACATATGCTTCAACTCCCATTTGCGGACCAAGTAGAGCCTCAATTTATACCGGTTTGTACACGCATCAACATGGTACAACTAACAATGGTGAACAATTTTATGATACATTAGCAACCATTCAAAATATTCTTAAAGATCAAGGTTATTACACCGGTTTTATTGGCAAATATGGTAATGGATTTCCTGCTCCAAATGAATTTGATTATTGGGTCGACATTGGTGATGATGAATTATATAAAAACGTGTGGATAAAGGTTAATGGAGTAAGCGTATTCGTAAGTGGCCATATTACCGATGCGTTTAATGGTTATATAGATGATTTCTTTGATTCAGTGCAAGTACACAGTGATAAACCTTTTGTGCTATTCTTTTTTCCCTTGGCCCCTCATACCCCAAACACGCCTAGATCATCAGATGCCGCCCTCTATAATGCTGAAGTGGCACCATTCCCCGAAAATTTCTTTGAGTATCCGTCGCTTTATCCTGATTTTTATAGAGAAGGTGGTTCAGTATGGGTAAAAGACACCGCGGCTACGAATAAATTTATAAAGGATAGGTTTGCTTGCCTAATTGGTGTCGATGATAATATGAGTCATATCTTCAATTACCTGGATTCAAACGGGCAAACAGATAGCACTTTCATGATTTTCACCAGCGATAATGGATACATAAACGGTGAACATAGAATGCGGGCAAAAGCATTGCCGCTGGATGAATCTATTCATGTTCCCCTTTTTGTTCGATACCCAAGTTGGTTTCCTGATCCGGTAGTTATTGATAATGAAATTTTGGAACTTGTCGATATCCCTAAAACACTCTTAGATGTTGCGGGCGTACCAGATACCTTTAATTTTGTTGGACATTCAATTAAGGACCTCGCTGAGCCCGATACGATGCGACATTTCGCATTTTATATTTATGAAGGCAGTTTGCCAACCGCAGTTTATGATGTGCCCGATTTAAGAGGCGTTCGCGGATTTAATGAGGCTTTCTATTATTCTAATTGTGATTGTTTTACCGAAGAATATTATGATTTTGCTGCAGACCCTCAACAAAATCAAAATCAAATTTTAAACGCGGATTATTATCAAAATGTGCTTAGTCATCGGCAAATACTCGATAGCATAC